>NZ_JAUBVE010000159.1:0-3076 GCF_036705715.1 Microcoleus sp. AT3-D2
CTTCGTAGTTCATATTATTAAGCTAATTTTTTCTTTTATTTTACCTAGAAAGAGCGCACTTTCGCAAGAGGTCTAATAAGGCAACCAACTCATTTTTGTCACCCTCAAAGAATTCTTCTCTAGCCCCTTCAAACAAAAACTGGTAAAACTCTTTAAGGAAGCAATACTTGACGTAGTTTGCGTTGTAGTGGATAAACCTCGGCTTAAGTGTTGTCGTTTGAGGGCTTTCAGACTTAAGGAATGACTTTTTGTACTGAATCATTCCTTCTTCCTGAATCATCTGTAATTGTGGTGTAACAAGGCTTCTGGTCTCGTGCCACGGGTAGTCTCAATTTTCATTGTTTATTCTCGACAGTTAAGTGTATTTCTGAGTGTAGCCGCCTACTGTTGGCGGCTACTTGTGAAAATGAAGGCAAAAAGGAAAGCTAGGTTCACACTATGCAGATAATGTGACTCTAGTTTTCTGTTATGACCTTACCGATCGCAATTTAAAACTCAACCAACAAATCATTGAGCTCTTGCCGTGTTGTCGGGAACTGTCCGCCCCGTTCGGCGTGAGTAAGCAAGCGCTTGTAAGTGATACCAGAATCCAAACCACCAAAATGCTTAGCGTAGGCGTAAAGCCCTTGCTCTTGTGCCTTTACTACCATTGCGAGCTTATCTTTGGGGGCGGTTCGCCGTTCTACTATCTGGTAATGTTGACTCGTCCTCACGGGGTCGAGGAGTGGCTCGTAAGCTTTGTTTGCGATCGCCTCTAAGCACGTTAGTACCCGCAGTACCTCTGTGGTAGCAGGCATCCAGCAAGCTAGTTTGAGTACGGCCCGTGGGGGCAACAAAAAGTTAAGACTCGGTTTACCTATCCAACACAGGCCCAAAACAGGTTCTACATCAGCCGCTAACGACTCGCTGCACCAAAACATACCATCCTGTCGCAACTGCGGGTCAAAGTAACGGATTAGGCGATCGGTAGTTTTCGGCTCAACACCATAAAGGGAGTCGCACTGTTCTGGTAGTAGCACCGGGGCCTGGTAGTAGTGCAGCCACGGCTTAGCACCAATACCAATATCAATGCAGGCGAACGCCTCGGTGTGACGGATACTATCAAACACAGCGTCCCGATACCAGCGAAGCGCCAGAGGGGCGTCCCACGAATACTTAAAAGAAGCCGATCGAGGGGTACTACAAGCGGACTGTTGTGACATAATAATATTCTCAATTGCGTAAACCAATTGAGAAAACAGCAGTCATCGGGGCCTTAACCCGGTGGCTGTGTTGCTTTCTCTTACTTTTGACGATCGCAGTATTTTATGGGTCGCGTCAATCCCCGACAGGTTAAGTTTTGTGAACGCTGCGCCATATCAAAACGAACCTATTAGAACTGCCTACAGTCGGTTAGCAAGCATACATTCACCTGACACAAGTGATAAAAGCATTGATCCAAAGAGTTTAACGGGATAATGCTTGAGTTTTAATTTCCAGCTACACAATTGTTGACTCTAGCTTTCCTTTTTGCCTTCATTTTCACAAGTAGCCGGCTACTGTAGGCGGCTACACCAGGAAATAGAGACTTAAACAGGCAGTAGGCTGTCAATAAAAAAACCGCCTTTTTTAGTGGGCGGTAGGTAGGGTGAGTTAGGGTTTAGATATCGGTTACTTGCACTGTTGTGTCAATACCTAGGTAATGCCGTTGTATTACCTCGACACTATTACCGCAAATAGTGGCCAGTAACAGTAAATCTGTACCAGACTGAGCCTGTAGGGTTATGAACGTATGGCGACAAGCATAAAAGGGTAGGTAGCAACTTATTTTGCCTTCTTCGGCTAGTTGAGTGACAACACCGGGATATGAACACTCTACCCCATTTCGCTTACAGTCATAGCTTAGCCAGAGTTTAGCAATTGCATTACTGTCCCAGTGCTTGCCGTTTAGCTTGGTAAAAACTAAATCGGTTGGTTTTGCATTATCAGGCTTGATACGTAGCAGTAAATCATTGAGTTTGGGGTAAATCTTAAACAGTCTAGCTTCCCCTGTTTTTGTAACTTGAGTGTTTTTAAGCATCCCGTTGTAGGACTTGCTAAACCGGATATAATCCTTATCCCGCCCTAAAAAAACATCCTTCCATTCAAGCGCGAAAGCTTCCCCATTTCGACAACCTGTTAAGAAACGGAATTCAATCAAGGGAGCCAACCTTCGAGGTGACGGATTTTTGTGCTTATAAAAAGCCTCGATAATGATGTCTCTTTCTTCCTTAGTGAATGCACGGCGATCGCGTTCTTCTGGGTCTGTTTCAGTATCCCACCATCGCAAATCAACCGTACCATCGGCACTGACTTGCGATTTGTACTTGTCGGTTTTATTTTTTATAATGCTAACTGGCATTACAAAGGGATTGATGGTTAGTTTGGTTTTGCCCTGAGACTGTAGTCTGACGAAAGCTTCCGAAAGTGCAACTAGGGTTCTACGCTTGCTATCTTCTTCAAACGGACTTGACAACAAAATATCAACTATACCTGTGGAAATTGGTAAATCCCAAACAGAACAAGGGAACGAAATCATCGTTTGTTTTTGCTTGTTCCAAACAAGACCTTTGATAATATTTGTAAGTTTTTTGCAAAAATGATTAAACGTTGTGGGCTGCACCTGCGGACGCTTCCACTCCAAGTAATCCTCCCACATTGCTCCCACTGTAATTTCAGGTTCAGGTTCTGGAATTGGTGCAGCCAGTTTTAGTTCAGCGGTGTACTTGGTCTTTAAGCCGTACTTGGCAAAAGTAGGGTCAAACAATTGTTGCCAGTCTGGGTGCTGTAGGTCACCTTCGATCCGCCATGCGATAGCGATCGCCTTTTGCTGATTTTCAGGAGTATCCTTCATCCCTAGACCCTGATGTTTTCGTTTCCCCCCAAAGATGGGGTTGTACTTAGTACTGAACTGTAACCGAAGTGAACCGTTATCAGACTGAACTTTAATCGTCTCAGGAAGGGCTGGTGATTTAGCGTACATAAGTAGTTAGACAGAATTAATTACACAAATACATAGTAGAATGATATTCCAGGCAAAATTATGAGTTAATTAGAA
>NZ_JAUBVE010000160.1:0-2965 GCF_036705715.1 Microcoleus sp. AT3-D2
CTGCGGCAGAAACAACATCAACAACTACCGACAAACCAGTCACTACCGACTCCGAAACAACTCTCACATCTGAACCGGAAACACCTATAGCAACGACTGAATCTGCTAGCGAAAAACTGCCAAGTGAAGAGACTACATCTCCACCAGACAAACCACCAACCGATTCGGCAATTTCAACCGCCGAAAAACCCAGCGAAACTGCTGCCACAAACAATCCAAATAGCACAGCCGCCGCCAAAATAGATGCAGTTGCAGGCGAAACAGTTGCCACTCAAGAACCAAAAACAGGCGAGACTTTAGTTGCTATTTCCCCAGATGCCAGCAAGCCAGGGGACGAAACAAATACTGACACTAACAACGGGGAAGAAACAGAGAAAGAGAATTCAACTACCGTAGCAACAACTGACACAAAAAAAGAACCAGAACCGACTACGGACAAAAAGTTAATTTCTCCCTTTACATCGGGGGTATTTACTACAGATCAAACTGGTCGCCTCAGTGTAGACTACACATTTGATGGTGGGAGGTTCCAAGGTGAGTTAGCTATTTTCAGTTTAGACGATTTAGACAAATTTGAACCAGGTTCGGAAGCCTTCATTAAAGAAGTAGCTGCGCGTTCTTTAAGTAACTCTGTAAAAGGTCATGTAGTGATTAATGATGCTACAGAAGGTGCGCGGTTTTCCGGTTTGTTAGGAGAGAGTAATGCCAACGAAGGAGTCTACTTAGGAGTCAAGAGTTTTGCCGTAACTCCTGGGGGTAAATATGGGGTGATGTTGATACCCAACGGTAGTGTCAAATTCGTCTACGATAATCCGACTGTTGGCGGCGATCAACGTCCTTTATTTTCTATGGCAATGGCGAATCCTGTGGAGGGATTTCACTTTGGTCAAATTGCGGATCTGACGGGGGAAGGTAATACCTTTATCATGGAGGATATGCGGTTAGATGCCGGGAGTGACAGGGATTACAACGATATCATTTTCCAAGTGCGGGGTGCGACGGCAACAACTGCTTTGGTGGATAGTGTGATTAACCCGGATAAAGAGTGGCGGAAAACTGATTTGGGCAAGGGACTTATTGCTTATGCGAAACCTTACATTACCCCGGAAACAAAACCAAATGTAGATGCTGAACTATCCGATTTACTTGATGATTTAGAAACGGAAATTCTGAATCCATCAACTTCAGATATAGAGACTCCAAAAACTCCAGCGCCTGCCACAAATACCGACAAAGATACTACTGATGCAACCCAAGTTCAAACAACGGATCAGGTAGATGCAAAGCCTACTACTCCAGCGGTGACGACTGAGGAAGAAGTCAAAGATATTGCGAATAATTCTGGTGATTCGACTAAGGTTGAAACAACCGACAAGGTAGATACAAAGCCTACTACTCCAGCGGTGACGACTGAGGAAGAAGCCAAAGATACTGCGAATAATTCTGGTGATTCGACTAAGGTTGAAACAACCGACAAGGTAGATACAAAGCCTACTACTCCAGCGGTGACGACTGAGGAAGAAGCCAAAGATACTGCGAATAATTCTGGTGATTCGACTAAGGTTGAAACAACCGACCAAGTAGATGTAAAGCCGACAACAGGTGGGACAACTACACCTACTGCTGGCAAAGATACTGTGGCGGATTCGACGGAAAAATTACCAGTTGAAAAAACGCCTCTTCCCGCAGCGACAACTGAGGTAAAAGACCAAGTTACCGAAGCACCAGCAACGCCAATTTTGCCCGCCAAATCTACTACTGAGACGGAAGTTGCTGCAACGACACTAACTGAGAAATTAGAAACACAACCGGAAGTTTTGCCAGCGGCAAATTTGACAAAGGTAGAGGCTAAACCGGAAGTTTTGCCAGCGGAAACCCCGGAAAAAGTAGAGATAAAACCAGAAGTTTTGCCAGCGGAAAGTCTGGCAAAGGTAGAAACAAAACCGGAAGTTTTGCCAGCGGAAACCCCGGCGAAAGAGGAATCGAAGCAGGCTTTAGTAACTGATGTAGAAAAAACTGAAACTACTAAAGTTGTTGTAGCCGCAAATCCTGTAGAGTCGGTGAAGGAAAGTCAGTCAACAGCGGCGGTTGAGAGTAAAGAAACTACTGAAGTTAAGCCGTCATTGCCGGTGAAACAGACAGATTTGGAAAGTATGCCAGTGACGACTGCTAACAAGAGTGAAGAGTCGCAGATGAAGGAAATAGTTTCTGAGACTCCGGCTGTTAGTGAGGTGGTGATTCCAAAAGAGTCTTTGCCGAGTTTGCCGATAGTTGATGAATCAACTGAGGATGATTCCGCTACTGTTGAAAATCCCCAGCCATCTATTGATGTTTTTCCCACGGGTTCTGAAGTAGATTATTCTATTTCTGCCAATTTGATAGCGCGATTGGAAAGCATGAAACAAAGTTTGACTAACTTGGGAAGTGCCGACGATCCGGGCGGAAATAGCCGCAACGAGACTTTGATTGCCCGTTTGGAAAGCGTGACTCAAAAGTTGATGACTTTCAATGAATCAACGCCGGTTTCGGATAAGACAGTGACTTTAGTCGATCGCCTGGAAGAAACGGTCGATCGACTAACCATACCGCCTATCCAGCCGCCATTACCGTCGATTGAGACAGCACAATTCGATTTTCCTGCTGCCGTTCAGCCGATAATCGGAGTCATTGACACGGGATTTGCTGGCAACAATCCTGATATTGATTACTCGCGAATTACTTGGGGACAAGACAGGGTAGATGGCGATGCTGACTCCAGATTGGAACCTGGTAAAGGCAACGAACATGGCACTCATGTTTTAGGAATTATTGCCGCCACTCAAAACAACGGTGTTGGTATTGACGGCATTAATGAAAAAGCACCTATTTGGACTGGAAGGGCGATCGGTTCGGGAGCATGTCACTTTTGCAATAAGTATTTATACTTGTTGTGCAGTTTTTGGCGGTCTACCAATTAAGCCATTTA
>NZ_JAUBVE010000161.1:0-2761 GCF_036705715.1 Microcoleus sp. AT3-D2
CATTCTCAGGTTAAAGAATGGTTTGATACCAGAAGAGCTAATAACTTTGAAGGCATTAACGTTAGTTATAACCAACAAATTGAAAAGGGACACCATCGCACTAAAAAACGTTATGTTTGGGCTGTTCCTTTAGAGGCTTTCGGTGGTCTTTATCAACAAGACCAATGGTCGGGACTGCAAACCATCGTCATTATTGAAAGAATCCGCCATCTTTGGAACAAAACGACTCGTGAAGTCCAATTCTATCTAACTTCTCTGCCTGCAGATGCTCAAGTTCTTGGTCGTGCCATTCGTCAACATTGGACGATTGAAAACCAAGTTTATTGGACTTTAGATGTCACGTTCCATGAGGATAAATGTCGGATTCGTTCAGGTCATAGTCCTCGTAATTTTGCCATCCTGAGACGATAGCACTTAACGCTCTTAATCAGGAGAAAACATTTCAGCGTAGTCTTCGTCAAAAAATTAAACAGGCTTCTATGAATAATGATTATATGATGACTGTTATCAACTCCTTTTGTAAAGCTTGATTGAGATGCTCTTACCCTGGTCGCGGGAGTAGCCGTAGGTAATCTTAATTGGTACGGTCGATGACAGAGGTTTAGTGGACTCGCCATCTCCGCGATCGAGTGCCGTTTCTGACTCGATAATAGATACAGATGCTAGCTCTGATTCGTATTTGCCATGCAGGTGAAAGGAACTTGAATCTAAATGGGATGTCCCTGTATCGATCTCAAATTTTTGAGCTGCGGAAGCGGCGATAGTTGTAAATATTTGGCTACTTCCTGCCAAATATAACTTGTCTAATTCTCTACCTAAGCGGTATTCGTTCAGGTGTGATGCTTGAATACCTTCACCCATTAAATGTTCGATTGCTTTGCCTTCAAAAAATTTGGGAAATAAGTATAATGGAGCCCAAACGTGCCCTAACCCATTGATAATAATCGCTTTGACTACCTGACCCGGACTGACAATCTCACCCGGTTGTTCCTCTATTAACTCGTTAATTTTTTGGACAATTCCTATTTCATCCACTAGACCTGCTATCAGACCAAGATGGTCGAGGTTAGAGACGGTTATCTCAGTTGCTTGATGCACGGGCTTCTTGAGTTCGAGCCAGTTTTTTGCTACCTGAGTTTAGACTATTTTTATCCGCAGTGCTGCACAGAGGACGACTGGTTTTTGTTGTTCCTTTACACGATCGCACATTTTCATCCTGAATCGTTTTACCAAGCTTTCGAGCGACACAGGTTGGTTGTTGTCGCGCGCACTTAATCTCCAACGAGATTTCACAGAAGCACTTCCGTCGGCTGTATTTTTCAAAATTGACCACGAATCGCGATCGTGACACGGCTTCCTGAGTATTTCTACTCAAATTTCACCGACCGATCGACTCTTCCTTCCCACCCCAACTGTGTGTGTGCCAGTTGAGGGTGCGGAATGTGGGTTGAAACTCTTGGCTCTCCTGACTCATCAATAAAAACCAGACTTTGACTCCCCGATACTTTAATCAATTCTCTCAGATATCTGTAGTATTTCATTCTTGCTTCTGGGTTTCTCTCCTGGTAACGAAGTTCTTTTTTTTTTCCTTCATTTTTATTTCTTTAAGAGCATAAGATATGGCACTTGGTCTTACTCCAAACTTCTTGGCTCTGTCGATTAATCTGGCATCTGGATTCTCTTTTACATCCTTTTCTAAGGCTTGCCAATCTAGTTTTCTCTTACGTCTTTTTACCTTTGTGGCTCTAAGGTCGGTCCGACCCAGCCACCGATATATCGTTGCCCTTCCCACCTAAAAAAGTCCTGCCGCTTGAGCGATACGACCGCCATTTTCTACATAATCCACTACTCTTTTTCTCAAATCAATACTATAAGACATTTTCCTAGCAACTTCACTATTTTTATTCATTTTACCTCATGTTTAAATAGTCTCATACTTATTTGAAATCACTATAGCTGTAAAGTAATTGCTCAACCCTCTTGACAAGAAGACGAGATAGACATTAGATCAAGGAATGGAAAAACTCCCCGACTTAAAGCAACTATCGAACGAGGCGAAAGAAGCCTTGATAGTAGAGCTATGGCAAGAAATCCAAAAACTCACCGCCGCTTTAGTCACTACAGGGGAAGCAAAACCAAATAAAGTTCCCACCAAAACCAGCAAAAATTCTAGCACTCCGCCGTCGAAGGGATTCAAGGCCAATATTAAGCCATCGAAAATTGAGGGGAGCAAAAGACAAAGAAGCGTAGGAAGAGCAGGAGGGGGAAGAGAACTACATCCTCATCCCGACCAAACAATCATCGCCCAAGTCAAAAATTGCCCCCAGTGTGGAGAGAAAGTCACCGCCGCCGCACAAAAATTGCAATCCGTCTACGAAAAAATCGAACTACCATCATTCGCCCGATCATCACCCGAATCGAACGTTATGGTGGTCAGTGTGCCTGCTGACAGACCAAGTATGTTGCACCAGTACCATTGGGAATGGAACCAGGTTCACCGTTTGGCCGGGAGATTCAAAGCTTAGTTACATATCTGCGTTACACTCATGCCATCAGCTACGAACGGCTATCGTCCATATTTGGAGAGGTCTTTGGAGTAAAGATATCAGAAGGAGCAATCGCCAACCTGTTGAAGAAGGTCAAAACCAGTTTAGATGATCAAGTAACTCAAATACTACAACGGTTGCGGCGGGCAAAATTAATTTGTTCAGATGAAACGAGCGCGAGAGTTAACGGACAAAATCAGTGGGAGTGGGTGTTT
>NZ_JAUBVE010000162.1:0-2757 GCF_036705715.1 Microcoleus sp. AT3-D2
ATAGATAGTCTAAATGAAAGCTCATCACTACAACTGTATTGGTTGATCTATTTTACACCATAAACTCAGGAGAGCCACCATAAGGATTTACGCCTAATAATTAGCACTTCGTATAAACATAACTGATTGAGGATACATAATGGCGACCACACAAACGATTGTAATGTTTTTAGCACCACCCTTGTTAGTTGCATTCACGAGTCAAGAGGCTATGGGTTTCAGCCTGAGTTTTGCAGCAAAAGGAGCACGAGATTTATACCTTCCAACTCAGTCTGTCACTTATATACAGGGGAATGAAGAAATAACTATCAGCACCAGACTGCAGCAGCCTGGTAAAATAACACAAATGCCACGTGGCGGGACGATAACTTTGCAAAATCTGTTAGAGGCTTATAGGATATCAGCTTATAATAATTCCGGTCGTACACAGATTTGGAATTTTACTAAAGCGGATAAAGACTTAAGAGGAAATGTAGAAGTATTAAACTATTATGCTTGTACTTTTAAAATTCCCTGTAAATATCCAAATTTACCAAATGTAACAACACCTAATCCACCTGCTTCAACCGGAGTGGGAGCTGGGATTGAGTTGAATTACCGGCGAGGTAGAGGTGATACAACACGAGACCTTCGTTGGATTCAGTGGGTAAACACTAACCACCCGGCTCATGTGAAGCAACATGATAATAAAGTGTCAAAATACCTTGACAATGTAGGCCGTGAAAACACCCCTTTCTATCCACGAAGTACCGAAAGATTGGCAGACAGAAGCTATAGAGAAGATCCCCTAAACGAGCATTATTGGATTGCTGAAGCTTACTTAGCTGACATAGAGACATTCACCAGAAAAGATAAAAACGAACTAACTATTACGGAAACGAACGTTACCATTTATAACGGAATACGGTGGGGCTGGAAAAACAAAGTAACCCGTCGTCGCAAACAACCAGTGCCCGTTCCCGTTCCCGTTCCAAAGCCAACTCCAGTTCCAGTTCCAGTTCCAGAAGAATATTGTCCACCACCAGGTTTGCTTACTAAAAGCGGTAGCGCTATTGTCGCCAGCAGCAGCGGTGGCGGCGGCATACGCTGCGTAGCAGTATCACCATCGCCAACACCCTCACCATCGCCCACACCCAGACCAACCCCGCGTCCATCGCCAGCACCGAGTCCGCGTCCATCGCCAGCACCGAGTCCCCGTCCGGCACCCAGCCCGCGTCCAGCGCCAGCACCCAGCCCGCGTCCAGCACGAGCACCCCGTCCGGGTGGGCGTCCGATTCGGGCGGTTCCCATTTCTGCGATACCAAACGCTAAGGCCCAGAACTTGCGTCCAAGCTCACTTTTTGAGAGCAGTAGCAAAGCTAACACTGACTACTTAACAGCAATCAGCAGCGACTTACTCGAAGACCCAGAATTATCATCAACAGACTATAGTTTGAACAATGCCAACGTAGCAGGCCTCAGTCGTGATTTGCTGGAAAATCCAGAACTATCATCAACAGACAGCAACGAAAACCAAGTAAATTTAGCCGGCATCAGCAGCGACTTACTGGAAGACCCAGAACTATCATCAACAGACAGCAACGAAGACCAAGTAAATTTAGCAAGAATCAGCAGCGACTTACTGGAAGACGCAGAATTATCTTCAACAGACAACGATGAAAATAATGCAGATATAGGAGACATCAGTGCCGACTTACTGGAAGACCCAGAACTATCTTCAGAGGATAACAATTCTGAGCGAGTAGATTTAGCAGAAATCAGCAGCGACTTACTGGAAGACCCAGAACTATCGTATCTTGACGATACTCTCACCGCAAAAACTCCAAAAGTCTCAGCTAAAAACACCGACGACGCCCTCGCCGCCGCAGCCGTTCCCGAACCAACCACCGCATTAGGAACTTTATTTGCCCTCGCTGTATTGCCTGTAATTAAAAGACTCAAAAACCGGAAAAACAAAGAGTAATGAAAACCCTCTACACCCTGCTATATGCCCTCAGCATCATCCTCATCAACCCCTGGGGAAGCAGCCGGGGCCTCATCTGGACTTCCCCCAAAGTATTAATTATTTGGCTAATAATAGGAGTCAATCTCGCCCTCTTGTCGGAACAAAAAAAAGCCCTAACCATTCCCCGAAAATGGAAAATTTCCCTAATACTTTGGACAATATTTCTCTCAATCGGAGCTATCTCCACTCTACAAAGTCCTTTCCCTTTAACTTCTTTCTTCGGTCAAGACCAAATGGGAGACGGGTGGCTCTACTGGCTGTTAATCGCCGCCTTCACCCTCAGCAACAGCTTGCTCCTAATCGTACACCCGCAACTCATAATTTCCCAACTAAAAGGACTGCTAATTGGCGGCACGATTCTTTCTCTTAGTATCTTCCCCCAAATCATCGACTGGCGGATCGACTATACCGCCACAATGGGTCAAATTATCAGAGCTGATGTTAATGCCAGCACCATATTTCAAGGGCAACAACCAATAGGATTGTACTCCCATCGCGGCCACGCAGCCATAGTTTTAACATTAATAATAATTACTGCTATTGTGGGTCGGTTTGGGAGATTTACCGCAACTAAATTAACTGCAATTACTTTAATTTTAACTGTTCCCGCACTGCTGCTAACTTCTACCCGAAGTGCTATTTTAGCTTTGATGGTTGCCAGTGCCTATTTGCTCCGGCTCTCCTGAGTTTATGGTGTAAAATAGATCAACCAATACAGTTGTAGTGATGAGCTTTCATTTAGACTATCTATT
>NZ_JAUBVE010000163.1:0-2710 GCF_036705715.1 Microcoleus sp. AT3-D2
TATGGCACAGGCACAACGGCTCGCGGGCTATGGTCTAGACGTTTTGAAGAAGCTGTTTAGAATGAAATAGCCCTGGGTGGCGACCATAGCGCAAACGCTGACTACCAACAACATAACTATGAGTTTTGTCTTTATACTTAACTGCTTAAATAATTGCATTGGATTTTTCCTAATCTTCTTTGCCTGATTTATTTTATGTTTAATAAATTAAAGAGTAATCTCTCACCATTAGCATCGATCGCATTTCAGTAAACCAAAGCTTTTCTACTCAAGGGGGCCTCACCATTTTAGTAGAAAAGCAGACCTCAAAGTCATAAAAAAGTTGGGATCAATTTATTTATTTGTGACCTCATCTTCCAGAGACTTATACTTTGATCCATCAGGCATAACAGCACCTTCGAGCAAAGCACCACTTAGGTCAGAAATGCTAACTTTAGCACCTTTTAGATTTGCACCAGTTAGGTAGGCACTTTTCAGGTTTGCACCACTCAAACTAGCATCTCTCAAATCTGCACCACTCAGGTTCGCATTACTCAAATCTGCACAAATTAAATTAGCATTACTAAGATTCGCACTACTAAGATTAGCCTGAGTCAAGCGAGCAAAACTCAGTTTTGCATGACTTAAATTTGCACCACTAAGTTTAACCTGACTGATATTAGCATTATCTAAATTAGCATAACTCAAATTAGCATTACTCAAGTCGCTTTCCATCAAATTGGCTTTACTGAGATTGGCATGAGGAAGATTAATATCTACTAACTCCGCACCCATAGCATCCAAACCTCTAAGAGAAACACCATCTTCATTCAAATCTTGGAGTGCCAGAATTCTGGCATAGCTAACTTTTACGTCGTGCGCTGCATCAACCGTACTCCAAGCTTGGTAGTGAAATTGCTTTCTGCGATCGGGTGCTTCCTTGATGAATAAAATTAAAGCAACGACAAGACTGAGAGAATCAACACTCTCCAAAACTTCTCCGATCAGAGAATTATCATCCGCCCACACATAAATTATGATGAACAGAATGGCTGAAACACTAGCAACTAACCAGGCAGGTTGTGTCCAAAAATTATCAATGAATTTTTCTAAAATTCCTTTGAGAACTTCACCCAATCGCTGAATGAATGATTGCTCTTGAAAAATCTGATAACTATCAGTTATTTTCGAGAGCGTTTTTTGGATAATTTCACCATCCAACTGAATAGATACTAAAGGCTTTTTCTCTTCCTCGGTTGGTGGTGCTAGAGGCTTAGATTCGTTCAGTAATTGTGTCTTTGATTCTTGTGGCTGATTGTGGATGACATCTTTTTCATCGGGGACAATCTTTGGTGAAGAAACTGCACCTGCGCCTTTTAACATCAAACCTGTAATTGTTCTGTAGGCATCTGTCCACGCCCGCTTTACTTCGGGAGTCCAATCTTCTTGGAGAGACTGCTCAAAAGCCATCAGCAGTGCGTCTCCAACTGGACCATAATATTTGGGAATCACCCCATAGCCGATGTGTCTGCCTCCCAAGGCGTTGAGAACTGGTTCTAAAGCTTCTGGAGAGCGGAGATTTTCTACTACCAATACCAAAGCATTTATGAGCTTTTTCTGTTGCTTTTCTAAATCGATATTAGCAAAAAGCGGTTTAAATTCAGGGTGAGCGATGAAGAGGTTTTGGTAGAAGCTGGCGGCAAATTCATCAGCACGAGGTTTTATTTTATCAAAACTGCTTTCCAATACCTCTACGGCTAATTTTTGCTCTTTTTCTGGGACTGATTCTAGTTGATGATTAGCTGCTATGCTTACCTGTTTATCGGAAATAATCTCAGTTTCTAATTTAACTTCTTTAGGTGTCGTTTCTACCCCAGCGCCTTTTAACATCAAAGCAGTAATTGCTCTGTAGGCATCTGTCCATGCCAGCTTTACTTCGGTTGTCCAATCTTGCTGGAGAGACTGCTCAAAAGCACTTAGTAGTGCGTCTCCAACTGGACGGTAATATTTTGGAATTACTCCATAACCGATGTGTCTGCCTCCCAGTGCGTTGAGAACTGGCCCTAAAGCCTCTGGAGAACGGAGATTTTCTACTACTAAAACGAGAGCACTTATGAGCTTTTTCTGTTGCTTTGCCATATCAGTTTTGGCAAACAGTGGTTTCAACTCTGGGTGAGTTGTAAACAATTTTTCGTAGAAGGTAGCGGCAAATTCATCAGCACGAGGTTTTATTTTCTCGAAACTTTGCTCTAAAAGTTCAACATTTAAAGACATATTTTTGTTTCCCTTTTGAAAGTTGACGCTCCCTTGTCTAAAGACAGGGGTTTTTAACTCTTCGGCAGTGATGAATGCTTTTGATAGAGTGTTTGGAACCTGAGAGTTCCTTTGCTGACGCCAGGGCCAGATATTACAAACTTAAATTTTCCAACTCTTGCCGCAGGGTAGCCATAAACTCCTCTGCATCGTTGATGCCCATTTCTCCTAAAGCTTTCCACTCTTCACTGGTGTAATCTAAATCGAGTCCCATTACGTCTTGAGTCCAATAGGGTAAATTAGATGGGTTTTCCATTAGGTCACAGGTGATTTTTAAGATGTCTGTTCCGGTCGTCTTTTTTCTAGCCTTTGTTGCCAAGCAAAAGGAGAGCAACTTCGCCGGGAGCATCCCGGTTTTGCAAAAGCCTCAAATAGCCAAGAGGTCGTTGAGGTAAGCACAACGAAGTTTTAGCATTTG
>NZ_JAUBVE010000164.1:0-2603 GCF_036705715.1 Microcoleus sp. AT3-D2
TCACATTCAATGATTAATTTTCCTTTAGCTTTCTCTGAAACCTTGAGTTTTCGAGGCGTTTGGGCGTATTTATTATTTATATAATTTTGCAGCCAAGTTGGAGAAACCCCGACCGAACCAGCAATTCCAGCGAGAATTTTTTTTTAAAAAAAAGTTTATCTATAGCATTTCTTAGAAAGATGAGGTATAGTATAACTGACTTAAACGGAGTGAAAAATATAGAACCTCAAAATGTTATACAGCTCTAATTAAATGGGGCGCTCTTCGAGCAGTAGTCCCTCGACCCGCAGCAGTCACTAGAATGACAACTATCTCAAATTTTAGCAATTATCACGCATTAGTAAAAATGAAAACTTATTCGATTGATTTTAGACAAAAAATTATGGATGTGTACCATAATGAACCGCTGTCACAAAGAGCAATAGCTAACCGTTTTTGTGTAGCCCTAAGTTTTGTCCAAAAATTGGTTAAACAGTATCGTGACACCCAAAATATTGCTGCTCGCACTGAGCGATGTGGAGTCAAATGAAAACTGAATGCAGAACAACTGCTAATTTTAGCGGAATTGATTGAAGCAAACAATGATGCAACTCTCGAAGAACTCCGTTATTTACTGTACCAAAAAATTGGTTTTACCATCAGCGTAGCAACTATGGGAAGAATGGCAAAACTCTTAAACATGACTTTGAAAAAAAACTTTTTTCCCGTCAGACAAAGGCACTGACAGGGTTCAGAACCTGCGATACGAGTTCGGGCAAAAAATTAGAGAAGTTTGTTTCAAAGACTTAATATTCATTGATGAATGTGGAGTAAACTTGGCAATATTTAGGTTATATGCTCGGTCTCTAAAAGGTTCAAGAGCCAAGGAGCCAAAACCGAATAAACGCGGAAGAAATGTCTCAATAATTGGAGCTATATCGGTCAAAAAAGTCCTAACATCAGTCAATTTAATAGGTACAACTGATGGAATTACATTTGAGGCTTTTATTATCCGAAAATTAGTACCAAAGTTATGGAAAGGTGCTTGTGTAGTAATGGATAATTGTACTATTCATACCGGAGAAGAAGTAGAAAAAGCCATCCAAAAAAAAGGGGCCAAATTAATATACTTGTCGTAACTGCTCAATAACCGCTGCTTGGGGTATCCGAGCTAAGTAGTCCCAGAACGCTAGCCAATAAACTTATTTCTCTCCTTGGCAATTGGGCTTCAAATATGGTTTGGTAGTAATAAATATGTAGTGAAATTTAATTACAGTAATTGAATACATAGGATAATTTTATAACTCACACAATCAAATTTTGTGACTTTAATATTTCTTGACGCGCTCGAATGTAGATTGAGTTACAGTTATGCTATCATAAGTAACTCTTGCTGGAATCCGTGGTATCTGCCAATATTAGTTTAGTCATATAATATGCTACCCTCACGACCAAATTGCCCTGATTGTGGTTCAAATCACATAGTTAAAAATGGTAGAATTCATAATAAAAAACCAAAATACAAATGTCAAAGTTGCGGTCGCCAATTTGTCGAAAATCCGACCAAGAAAGTAATTAGCTCAGCAACAAAAGATTTAATAGATAGACTTCTTTTGGAGAAGATTTCTTTGGCTGGTATAGCTAGAAGCACGGGTGTTTATCAAAAATGGTTACAGGATTACGTAAATAATAAATATGCCTCAATCGAACGCACAGTGAAGGTTAAACCTAAAAAAAAAGTCAGATTGAATGTTGAATGTGATGAACTGTGGTCATTTGTAGATTGCAAAGAAAATAAGCAATGGGTGTGGTTAGCAATGGATCATTACTCACAACTTAAGCTAAAAGCACTATTGTCAACGAGTAAAATTACTCATCTTTTACCTGTTGACCCCATTAACATATGACTCCATTTATTCCTTTATTATTGAAAAAAAATTGTTCGGGACTTCTTTGAGTTCCAGGGAAAGGAGAAATAATTAGCCTGACATGAGGTTTTCGTCGTCGCTTAACAATCCCTAAATCTTGATTTTTATCGGAGGCAAAATACTTAACTAGGTCAGAAGCTAATCCTTTTTGATATGCCACAGAAAAATGATACATCCCCCGATAAATCATTTCTAATGAAACACGTTCAATTGGCACTCCTAATTCATCCGCAACGGCATCTCCTAAATCTACTAAAACCGCATAAAATAGCCAAGTAGCCCAGATTTGAAGCTTGATTCCGTTTAATGAACCTGTCCATAAATATCTGAGATTTAATAATCTTTTTACTGTACAAAATGCCGATTCTATTCGCCAGCGTCTTTGATATAAATCTGCTACTACATAGGGGGGCAATACTTCGGGTTCTCGGACACTTGTTAGATAAGAGCGCCAGGAAGTCTTGGAGCGAATTTGTACTAATCTTATAGTCAAAGCTGGTGTCTGTTTTGTGCCTGCACCTATTTTAATTATCTGGTCTTTGACATCATAAGTATTGGTTAATACCCGCTCGATTTGATAAGATGCACCTTTTTTAATTCGAGTGATAAATCCAATTTTTTGGTAACCGTTCAGGGGGGGTAGAAGAGAAATAGCCCAAAAAGCGGAGAAAATCTGATAAATTAAGTGACATGGAA
>NZ_JAUBVE010000165.1:0-2539 GCF_036705715.1 Microcoleus sp. AT3-D2
TGATTTTAAACCATCCTAATCTTCCTTCAGTCTTGTCTTATGGTACTTTGGCTGCTTAAAAACTGTCCGGAGTATTGGTATGAAAAAGGTGAAAAAAAAGATAGTTGGGATAATCAACCTCTGTATTTGCCAACACTGATTCTGCCTCAGAGTAAATTTGTCTTCATGTTCAATTATTCAGAGGAATCAGAAGAAGTAGAAGATCAACAAGAAGATGAACTAGAATGCGATGATTCAGAGAAAATAGACGAAAGTTAATTGATACCACAAGCCTCATATAATTCACCAGAAACGGTCAGATAAGGAGGTCAAAAAAAAAGGAGATATATAAAACGGCTCCTGAAAGACATTCTGGCGGTAGGGTAGAGGTTCAATTTTTATTGGCCGAAGATGGAGATAAGAAATAGGAGATAAACTCATGTTTGACTATAAAGTTATGGCAATATCCGAAAGTCATCTATGAGCAACCATTCTTCAGGCAATATTCCCAGTGGAGTTGATGTCAATAATCTATCTCAAATCAACTCTCAGCAACGCACTCATATTCTCGATAGTGACACCACAGGAAGTGGTCACGGCCCTGGTAGAGGAATTTCTGGTAAAAGTGAATTTCCCGTGCGCTGGAGCGACGAGCAGATAATGAATTATATTTCGGAGGTGATTCAAGACCCTAATTCTCAGTGGGTTCAGCGAACAGGTCAATCGGGCCGTAAATATACGATTGCTGGTAAGCCTGTAAGATGGCAGATTGAAGGAACTAGAGATAGTGTTAATATTAAGGTAATAGTAGAACCTGATGGGAGAGGAATCATTACAGCTTTCCCAACTAACCTACCCAAAAATCCCTAGCAATGTTGTCAGGAGCTAAATAAATGTTTGACTATAAAATTGTAGAAAGTAAACTAAATGAAGTCATTAACATCGTGAAACTGCAACTGTCAGAGACTCAAATAGAATTTTTGGTTTCAGATATTCAGGCTGGCGAGTGGAATTTGGCGTTAGAGACTTTGTGCGATATTCTCATTGAAGAAGAAATTTCCATAGATTTAAAGGGTTATGAACTCTTGCAAGAAGTGGGAAATATCTTGAACATGGAACGAGAAACTTGGGAGATGCTAAAAGTCCAAGTAACTCCTTGAGATGAGTTCAAGAAAGGAGGTTTTTTATGTCTCGCACACTAGATATTTTTGTAAACTTTCCCCAGGACATCGAACATTTAATCAAAGAATTAGAGTTGATATTGGCTCTAAAATTCGAGCTTGTTTCTAATGGTATTGACAAGTGGTATGAGTTTCGGAACTCAACAATCACTCTTACTGTAGGAAAGCATGATTTTGAAAATGATAAAGAGATCAAATTTGAAGAATACCCTTATAACCTATCAATCAGAGCGTTGAACATCTCGAATGAACTTGACAGGCAAAAGTGGTGTGATGATTTTGCTAGTTATGTTTTCCCAAAGTTGAAAGGTACAGAAAGGTATCGTTTAATGCTGGTGGATGACCTACAAGTGAAGTTACAAGAGTTTGCGCCATTGGTGAAGGTTTGATAGAACATCATAATAGGCTTAGATGAAACAGGAAATTTAAAGGTAGTTTTCCATACCTTTAAACAAACCGATCGCACTTCTTGCATAATTCGGCTCATTTCAGCCCGTAAAGCTAACTTCAGCGATAAATTATCGAATATGTTACACTTATGTCTAGAGAAGAGAAAGGGAGTCAAACAAAATGACAACTATCCAATCAATAACAACTGCAATAACATCTCTTTATGAACAGGATTTTTATCTGTGGTTACAGACAACTATCAACTTATTAAAAGAGGGAAAGTTTGCCGAAATAGATTTAGAGAACTTACTAGAGGAACTGGAAAGTATGGGGAGAAACGATAAAAATGCTTTAAAAAGTAATTTGAGGGTACTTTTAATGCACTTACTTAAGTATAAATATCAGCCAGAAAAACGAACAAATAGTTGGGTGTACACCATTCGTGAACATCGTAAACGCATCCGAGATACCTTCAAAACCAGTCCTAGTTTATATCATTTTTTTGAAGAGATTTTTAATGAATCTTATCAAGATGCTAGGGAATTAGCCGCAGATGAAACTGGTTTATCTATTGCGATATTTACCCCAGAGTCTCCCTTTACTGAAGAAGAAGTTCTTAATCCTGATTTTTTACCGCCTCACAGCGATCGGTCTGAAAATACTGAAAATATTGAATAATTGAATCAGATATCCTTCTCTGTAATTGCTTTTTTCAATGTTTATCGCACTTAGCGGTCATAATAGTATCAGCGAATATGCAAAAGCGAGGAAATAACTATGGCCACTGCTACTGTTGCACCGAAAAATTTTACTTTAGAAGAGTTTATGACCAATCCACCCGACAACGTGGAATGGGTGGACGGACAACTCGTTGAGAAAAATGGAGCCACGCTCAAGCATGGTAAAATTCAATAGACCTCCTGCGAAAGTCTGAGAGAGTTGTAAAATAGATAGAAATTCAACTAATCTAAAATGAGTTACAAACAAGT
>NZ_JAUBVE010000166.1:0-2528 GCF_036705715.1 Microcoleus sp. AT3-D2
CTATTGACTGGATACTCATTCATATCTTGCCCTTAAAGTCAAGTACAATTTATACCAAATTAGATGAGCTTACCCTGCCATGCTATTGGCAAATCCTCACCTTCCTTGGTCGGATTTATATTTATGGTACGAAGCGCAACTGATTGCCCCAGAAATTAACGCTTACGGAGCGACTCTCGTCGGATTTCCTGTATTAACGATCGCCTTTAATGACAACTTGGGATGGACTCATACTGTCAACACTCACGATGGCTGGGATGCCTACGAATTGCCCCTCGCTAACGAGGGCTATCGCTTCGATGGCAAAATCAGAAATTTTGACAGGGAAGAGAAGGTTTTAAAAGTCAAAGAAAAGAATGGGAATTTGCGATCGGAATCTCTAGTAGTGCGGCGTTCTGTTCACGGGCCGATTCTCACAGAAAAACAGGGCAAAGCGATCGCCCTGCGCGTTGTCGGACTCGATAAACCAGCAGCCCTTCAGCAGTGGTGGGATATGGCACGATCAAAGAATTTTTCTGAATTTGAAACCGCTTTAAAGCGCTTGGAAATTCCCATGTTTACCGTCATGTATGCCGATCGTGAGGGGCATATCATGCACTTGTTTAACGGTCAAGTTCCTATACGCAAAAAAGGAGATTTTAAATACTGGTGCTGTAATTCTTTTCTGGCATCATTGTGGCCATGGCTGCTGAGTAAGCTAACTGCTGAATTTGGTCAAAAATCTCGTTAACTGCACCCGCTACATATAAATGCCATATTTGCAGGTTTTGGCTGATATAAAGTAAAAGGATAGCGAGCGTTAACAAAGCTGAAACTGCATCGCCTATCCCCATCAAAAATTTTCGATTCCAGCGATCAACGAGAATGCCAGCAACCGGAGCGAGCAAGATGCGCGGCAATTGAATAAAAAAAATCAACAAAGCCAAAGCCGTCACTTGGCTGGTGGACTCCCAAATCCAAATAGTCAGCGCAAACGCGGACATAGCGCTGCCAATCATCGAAGCTGCTTGTCCGAGCCAGAGTTGAATAAATTTTTGCATTAATTAAGCGATTGATAGGGTTTAAAATTCAGAGGATAGGGGTTTTTAGGTAGGAGAATGACCGAAAGCATCCAGGATACAAGCCCCCGAATTCATCCGTGGGGTCAATGCTTCAATCTAAAATCTAAAATCTAAAATCTAAAATCTAAAATCTAAAATCGATTGACATCCGCATAAAACCGCACACCGCTCTCATTAAAACCAAGGCCATTGCTGGCGAAATGGAGATAATTCTTCATATTGCTGTCTCGCCTCCTTTCGATAAAATTTCGCCAAATGCCGCTGCCGCCACATCAATACGCCCGTAATAAACAGTACAAATGCTGCTAATCCTGCGATCGCGTGTGTCAGCCGCAAGTAAATTCCGCCATAGCTGCCAATATGTAGCGGATAAAGCGAGTTGAGAATTCGATTTGCTACAGAAGCTTAATTTACACTGTCAGCCTGCAACATTTCGCCACTGTATTGGTCGAGATAAATGGTGCTAATCCCGTTTGGGTGTGGATCGTTGGGAATTTTTTTCCGTACTTTAAAAATTGCTTCAGGCGTCAAAGGCAGAGAAATAAAAGTGGTTTTAGCTTCCGGCCAAACGGTATTAACTTGGTGTAATATTTCATCAAGGTTTTGCCTCGAACTGCTAGAGTGGGGATGAGAATCCAAGGCGGGCTGTGGCTTTTCATTGGTTAGCCAATACAAAGTCGCTTCTACCGGCGCGTAAAAAATTATCGCTGTCCCTGTAGCGGATATTAGTATTAGAAAAGCGACCGATACAATGCCAGAAACGTTATGTAAATCAAATACAGTCCGCTGCCAGTGAGCTTTCCAATTAATAGAGTCCGCGAGCCAAATTGCGCCAACCAGTCCACAATACTAAGCCCGTAAAAGTTAGTCCTAGCATTACTATACCGCAAATGCCGACAACAAGATGACCAAATTCTCCTCCCGCTAATTCCGCGTGTAACGTAAAAATAAAACCTGTAAAAGTTTCTTTCCAAAGGCGCCAACCCGTAATTTTTCACTGTAAGTATTGACATAAACGCTAACTATTTCCTCACTCTTTGAAAGCATTGAGACTTGGCAAACATCCTTCGCTGATCGCGGCAGCAAGATACTAAGATCTTGATTTTGCGGATAAGCTTTTTCGACAATTTGCAGGACATTTTCCAGCGGTATCCGTTCGGTTTGAGGAATTACTTGCAGGAGTTGGGGATTGAAGAACTGCTCGATTTCGGGGCCAAAAACCAGCAAGCTGCCCGTTAAAGCAATTACTGCTAGAAATATTCCTACTACCAACCCCAAATACAAGTGCAGTTTGAATGCGAGTTTGCGGAACTTCATCTCGAAATTTTTCTCAAAGCCGTTAACTGTTCTCATTAAGGTAAAAACTATAGTCCGACAGGGGTTTCAACCCCGGGTGCATCTCACTTTTGCAAATATATGAAAAAGGGCTAAAATGAAAAAGCTAGTAAAACTGTGAAAAAAGATGAG
>NZ_JAUBVE010000167.1:0-2515 GCF_036705715.1 Microcoleus sp. AT3-D2
GACTTTTTTTGACGCTTTTATTGATTTTAACTATTTTACACTTATTCGGATATTTACAAAACCGGGATGCTCCCTATCGCTATCTACACTTAACATGGACTGGATGGATGGATGGTGTAATTGTGAAGTAGTTCTGCCATACCACTCCAGTCGATTTCCTACCCATTGATTGGCATAGTCATGACCTGTTCGTCCAGATGTTCCAACGTTGCAAAA
The DNA here is from genome assembly GCF_036705715.1 of Microcoleus sp. AT3-D2. Taxonomy (NCBI): domain Bacteria; kingdom Bacillati; phylum Cyanobacteriota; class Cyanophyceae; order Oscillatoriales; family Microcoleaceae; genus Microcoleus; species Microcoleus sp. AT3-D2. The sequence goes on from NZ_JAUBVE010000167.1 coordinate 217, forward strand.
GATGAACCAAGAATTACCGTAACGAGCATATCCTGTAGCCCAGTTTCCTCCGTGAGTGTCTTCAGCAATTCCAATAATTCGATAAACATCACGTCTTGTATATCTATGCCCAATTTGAAATGAATATGACATCAATCCCTCACCTGAAACACATCACCAATTCGCTCGCAATACTGCTTCGACAGACAATGTATGCAACCTAACTAAATATTGACCAGCATTTCCGGTACAAACACATATTTCCTAGTACATTAGCACATATTTTATTTCCGGTAAAGTCTGATACCCCCTAGAAGTTGAATTGACTTCAGTACCAGGAAAACCTTATCTTCATCAGACTACTGAATAATAATGCTGTCTCGACTCATGAATCCTCTTCTTGCCTTAACTCTTCCAGTTGAGTGAGTAGGTTTGCTAGTGGTATACTGAGATAAGTAAACGGGACAACTTTGCCTGTTGTCATCTCTTCTATTTCCATTGGTGTTTCAAAAGATTTAACTTTAAATTTCAGATCCTCCCAATTTTTTCCATATGTACTTTTGAAGTAAGCGGCTACACCCTCTGTTGGGTCGGTAAACAATTCCTGTAGCTTACGAACATCGGTTTTTATACTATCTGCATCCATTATGTTGAGTCTGCTAGTTCCAGCAGTTGTGATTCCTCCTCCCATAGACCCCAAGACGGGACCATCAGAAATTTGAAGCATAGGAGTTATACCAGCTTTCCGAAGACTATCAATATCATTATCAGACCACTTACAAGGTAGATCAATAACACGGTTTAAAGTGTGTGGAGCGAGAATTTCCGCCCAATTATCTTTGACAATTCTCAGTAAGTTTTGATTTGTAAATCCTCCACCATGTGGATGGATATCGATTAAATACATCCTTGCCGTATTGGAATCTGCAATAGCAAATAATAGATCGCCTGTTCGTTTAACAAATGCGTTATGATTTGGATTAGAGTTAGTGCCTAAATGGAAGTGAAAGACTTTCCAATCGTAAAACATAAGGTCTTTGTAGTCTGCGTCATCGCTCTTTTTACTAAGATGAGGTTTTAAGTTTTGCCCAGACTCAGCTTTCTTGATGAATTGCTCCAAACCTAATCTAATCTCCGGCAGAAGAGATTTTATTGCCAAATCTTTAGACTGCTTCACAGTCCATACAATAATTGGTGGTACTCTCCGCGCCAAGTTAAGAGATCGTCTCAAAAGGGTATCAATATCTTCTTGTGGTGCTGGAGGATGCCCTAGCCGGGAAAGTTTTTGGGTAATAACTTCCTTAAGATCAGAAATAAAATTTATATGTGCCACTCTATCCTATCTCCTATAATATTCACGACCCAACTAAGCATTAACCTACAAATGCGGACTCAACACCTGAGATAATCCCAAAGGACCGTATCTTTTGTCTCCAGTCAACTTATAGCCAAGAAAATTATCAAAACTTTCTCGATCTCACATCGCACTCTAGACCAAATAGCCTTGGGACCATTTGATAAACAAAGAAACAAAGAAACCCGATCGCACTTGGAGCCCTTCCCCCGTGCACACCGGGTTTCTCGATCAGTGAAAACTAAACTAAAATCACGTTGTCTTCTTCTTAGTCGCAGTCGCAGCTGCAGCCTTCTTAGTCGTGGTTTTCTTCGCCGCAGTCGTCGTCTTCTTAGCAGTAGTTTTCTTCGCTGCAGTCTTCTCAGTTGCAGTCTCCGACTTCGCCGCCGCAGTCTTAGTAGACTTCTTCGACTTGCTGCTAGATTTACCGCCTCCCGCTGCTTCCTTCGTTGCTAACAATTCCAGTGCTCTTTGCAAGGTGAAATTCTCCACAGATTCATCCTTCGACAAAATTATGAATTTTGGCGAGGATCGTTAGAGGGAGGATGCCACCCTGCCCTAATCCATAAACGACGAGCTCTGATAATCGCTCCTTCATTATGATATAGATCGTTAAGGTCTAATCGATCGCAGGTTCCCCTACCTGTTGGAGTAATACCAATTATTTCTAAACCATCTGCAGACCAGTTAAAATGCTCAGACCATTGCTGTTGGCGGGGGTTAAACAAAGTTACTTCTTGTTCTGTTTCTGGGTCAGTACCAGTGACAAAATTATAGCGATTATTATTACAGCGATGACAAGCTAAAGCTAAGTTTTCAAGCTCATCGCTACCACCAATCGAGCGAGGTAAAATATGATCTATCGTAAATAGAGTAGAGCTACTTTCTTCCCAGGGCTATTTCGTTCTAGACAGTAGGCAGGGTTTAGGTTTAGAGTTTAGAAGTCGGATTCACCCTAACTTATGA
>NZ_JAUBVE010000168.1:0-2478 GCF_036705715.1 Microcoleus sp. AT3-D2
ATCATAAGTTAGGGTGAATCCGACTTCTAAACTCTAAACCTAAACCCTGCCTACTGTCTAGAACGAAATAGCCCTGTGAATAATACACTCTTGGAGGCACACACTCTATTTGTTACCATTGGGTATTTTTTATCTGCTTTAATAGCCAAGCTTTCCTTTGGATGATATAATAGAATAAAGTTAAATTGAGCGAACAAGTTATAAGATTAATTAGGGAGCTTTTTGAAATCAAAAGAAGGAAAGCCATGCTAGAAAACCTGATCAAATACTTTGTTTACGCAACAAAAGGCTATATTACAAAAACGCAGTTAATCAAGTTTTTGTATTTGGCTGATCTTTATGCGGTCAAATGGACAGACAAGCAGCTTACTGATTTAGATTGGCGTTATTATTACTATGGGCCTTGGAATGAAGGCATAGACGCTGCTTTAAATCAAATGAATGGCAAAGAGATTTTTCAAGAATCTCAGGGAGAAACTATATTCATCAGACTTGGTGAGGGAGCTGGTAATGTGGATGATTTAAAGTTACCTTTAGGTCTGAAGCTCATGCTTGACAACATCAGGAGAGAATGGGCGGGATCAGGAGAGGATAAACTCAATCAGTTACTAGAATATGTCTATAACACTGCTCCCATGCTTGAGGTTAAATATAGCCACGAACCAGAGGAACAGGTGAGACTTAATCTCTACAAAGAAAGAGAAAAGTTAATGAGTGAATTGGGGTGAGCTAGTGGCTGGACAAAAACCGCGTCAAGGTTGGATTTATTTTATCAATCCCTATAGAGTATCTCTCCGTTGCAAACTCGGTCATCATCATATTTATGAGATAGATGAACCAGGGGAGATTGAGTGCAAGACAATTTCTTGCACTCAGGTGATTAATTCGAGTCGGGTTTTTCGGGGAGAGCATCCTTATATCGTTTGGACAAGTGACCAATTTGAAGATTACTCTAAATACATCCAAACTTTGACGCTGATTCCGTTGACTTCACAAGAAACCTATAAAGGTTTGCCAACTGTATATCCTATTAATTCTACAAGCACAAATGGTCTTTCTAAAAAATCCTTCGCTCTAGTGCATCAGATATGTACTGTTGATGCTAACTGTTTTAAAGATCCGCAAGGGGATTGGCTTAAGCGAGTTGGACAACTGGATCAAGCAGATAAGGAAGAGATAAAGGAACGTTTAAAGTATTTTTTAAATCTTGGGGATAATCCTGGTGAAGATTGGTTTATTAAAAATGCGTCTATAGAACTTTTGCAGAAAGTGTTTGAGCTTCTACCAGATGAAAAAAAAAGTATGGCTATAGAAAAACTGATCGACGATTTGCGATCGTAGTCAATAGACATTTCCAAAAAATCAAATATCGCGTAGGAGTACGATCCCATAGCCTGGGGAGGATGAAGCATTTGCGGATAAAATCGCCCGTTTTCAACATAAATTGTCGCCCCTGGGTGTACTCCTTAAATCTCGCTCAAAAACTTGAGATTATTTGTTGGAGATGTCTAGTCAAACAGTGTCGGCGGACTTCATTTTAAACCTACATAGGCTGGTTTTGTTCTAAATAAACCAACCACACTGCTTGCAACGCGATATAAGGGCATCTTTGTCAGGCAAATCAGATTGATTTTTGGGGAGGTGTTTCATTTGATTATTGTGCAGTTTACCATAAGAGGTGTGCCGTAAGGTAGGTGCAACGTACACAATGAGGTTTTCTCTATCATCTGGATAGTGATTACCTGGAGCAATAGCAATTAGGTTGAGGTCAAAAAGTGTATGTATATCAGCTCGCAAGAGCAACCCATTATAGATAGTATTATCTTCAGTCTCACAGTAAGGGATGATATGAGCAGCTTCTAGGGCTTCTTCGGCGTCGCAGCCAGTAATAGCACAGCAATAGCCGTAAGCCTCAAGTAAATCTTTACGAAACTTTGGCTGTCCTCGTCTTTGAGCGATAGACCGTGAAACTCGCTCTCTTGCTTCCTCTCGACTTTTTGGGGTGAAGTCCCCTTCAGTATCCAGATGTTCACCTATAGATTCAAGCTCCTCATTTTCGAGAGCAACTGTATAGTTAATTGAGTCTTGATTATTTTGCTTGTACTCTAAATCAACGATTGTTTTAAGAGTTCTGTGTTCTATTTCACACATCCCTAAGCGAGAGAAAAAGCTTTTAAGAACAAGAATTTCACAGTCTTTATATTGAGTGCATAATGCTGCATTTACACTAAGCAATCCTTCTGTGTAAATTCGTACTCTTGAATTCAAGGCTTTGAGTCCTTCTAATCCGGGTTTCCAAACTACTTCCAAGGTTAGGGGAAGCATTAATAAACCCCAACGAGGAAAATGCCCATCAGGAATTTCCTGCAAGTCTAGAGTTATTTGATTATTAGTAAGCCAGCGGGAGCATCCCGGTTTTGTAAATATCCGAATAAGTGTAAAATAGTTAAAATCAATAAAAGCGTCAAAAAAAGTCGA
>NZ_JAUBVE010000008.1:0-132354 GCF_036705715.1 Microcoleus sp. AT3-D2
CTATTGACTGGATACTCATTCATATCTTGCCCTTAAAGTCAAGTACAATTTATACCAAATTAGATGAGCTTACCCTGGTATCCCACCTATTTGGCCATCGCCCTTGTCACTTCCAAAAACTCCCGCAAAATCGGCGAATTATCGTTTGCCCTCCATACCGCTGCCATCGGCACAGTTGGCGTAGATTCTGCAATACTTTTATAAATAACGCCCTTCCGTTGAATATTTTGAGCATTTGCCGGCAGCAAAGCAATTCCCACGTCCCCCGCGACTAAGCCGAGTATGGTCAGCATCATTGTTCCTTCTTGAATAACATTAGGAGAAAAACCGAATTGTTGGCACAAATGTTCTATTTGTTCTGACAAACCGGGTGCAAATTGACGAGAAGGAAGAATAAAAGCTTCCTGTGCAAGTTCTTTTAAAGAAACTTGAATTTTATTAACTAACCGATGATTTTCTGGTAGTGCCGCAATCAAAGGTTCTTGCCAAATCGTCACTGAACATAAATCTGATTCTTGAACCATTGATGACATTAAATGGAAAAACCCCACATCCAAATGCCGATCGCGCAGTGCTTGCAATTGCAGCGATGTTGCTAACTCCCGCCAAATCAGTTCCACTTTCGGAAATCGATCGCAATAAACTCGCAAAATATCAGGCAACAAACAGTTTGCCATCGAACTGTTAAAACCGACAATCAAACGCCCGATTTCTCCCCGACTGGCGCGTTTTGCGGTTTTGACAGCATTGTCCACCTGCGCGAGGATCAAACGAGTTTCTTCTAAAAAAACCTGTCCCGCCCAAGTTAATTGAATAGGTTGCTTGGTACGATCGAACAACTGCACCTCAATCTCGTCTTCCAGCGCCCGAATTTGCTGGCTGAGAGGAGGTTGCGCCATGTGTAAACGTTCTGCAGCGCGAGTGAAGTTTAACTCTTCTGCTACTGCAATAAAATACCGCAAATGTCGAAGTTCCATTAATTAGCCACTACTATATCTTTTAAATATAGCTTACTACTTAATTAAATATTGGACATATACTACAACCTTAGCTAATCTGGATAGTAAGACGTTATTAATCTCAAGTCAACAGACTTCGAGAGATATTGCGGCAGTTGGGATAGGAAGTTATTTGTTTATGAACCAAATTAAACGTGTTGCCATAGTGGGAGGAACCCACGGAAACGAACTCACAGGAATTTACCTCGTGAAGAAATTCGATCGCGCGCCAGAGTTAATTGGGCGATCGACTTTTGAAACAATCACCCTGCTAGCCAATCCCAAAGCTTGCGAAATCGTGACACGCTACGTCGATATCGACCTCAACCGCTGCTTTCGACAGGAAGATTTAGAAAATCCCCATCTCTCCAGCTATGAAGCGCAGCGGGCGAAAGAAATTTACCGCATATTTAGCTCAAAAAACACACATCTGCCCAACGTAATTATCGATTTGCACAGCACCACATCCAACATGGGGCTAACATTTATTCTCGCCAGCCATCATCCATTTAACCTGCAACTAGCAGCTTATTTAACCTCTGTGTATCCCCACCTCAAGGTACTCGCTTCTACAACAACCAAGAATCATGATAGTCCTTTGCTGCGATCGCTTTCCGAATTAGGTGGTACGCTGGAAGTTGGTGCAGTGCCGCAAGGCGTATTAGATGCGTCTTTATTTCAGCAAACTGAGCAAGTTGTCTGCCGAATCTTAGACGGCGTAGAAGCCTACAATCAAGGCACAATGCCTGCTGCAAAGAATCCCCTGACTATTTATCACACCATTGGGGCGATCGACTATCCCAGAAACGAGAACAGAGAAATTCAGGCAATGATTCATCCCCATCTGCAATCCAGAGATTATCAAGCCCTAAATCCCGGCGATCCGATGTTTTTGACCTTGGATGGTGAGTCGGTATTCTATGAAGGTAAATCAACCGTTTATCCCATTTTCATTAACGAGGCTGCTTACTACGAAAAAGGAATTGCAATGTGTTTTACCCAAAAGCAAATAGTCAGTATTGAGTAAAAATTTCAAAATTATTCTCGAGAATTGCCCTGTGACAAAAACTCCTCTTTAGCAGCCGTAGTCAAAGAACGCAATTCCTTCCATATTTCCAAAGTAATAATACAGGTAATTAGCCACACCAAACCAGCCGTATAACCAGCAATAACATCGGTAGGCCAGTGAACTCCTAGGTAAAGTCGGCTCAGACCAATAGCAGCAATTAATACAACTGTCAAGATGTAAATCGACCAGCGCTGCTTGGGAAAGCGTGCACCCAAGAAATATCCTAACAAACCGTAAATAACCATTGAAATCATTGCGTGCCCGCTAGGAAAACTGTAAAAGCGAACGTCAACAACGCGCTCCCAAAGTTGAGGTCGAGCGCGGGCAAAAAGTCTTTTTAATAGTAAGTTTAAACCGATCGCCCCCCCACCGGCGAGCGCAATAGTTGCGGCTTCCGATCGGTGATTGCGCGCTAACAAAACAATACCCAAGCTCAGACAAATCACTACCAGCAAATTAGGCTCTCCCAAAAAGGTAAAGCCCAGCATTATTTGATCGCGCAGCGGAGTGTGCAATTGCCTCAGAGCTAGTAAAATAAAGGTATCGAAAGCGTAACTTTCTTTTTCTAACACCTCTTCGGCAATAGTGGCAAATCCCCACATCGCCAAAGCCGCAACAGCAAGCCCGGCCAGCCGAATTATCGAAATGAGCGATCGAATTTTAGAACGCATTTTCTAAGTAATTAAAATTTGAAAATTTCCAACTGAAAATAATACCACAAGTATCGGAAACGAAAACGTCTTACCAATCGTCTAGATTCTTAAGCAACTATATTCTGAACCATTAATTGATTTTTCACTACCCACCTCAGCTTTTACATCCAATCGGCGAATGACTATACTATCCACAAAACACATTTCTGCAATTTTGTTGACCTTGGGGTTGACAAGTCTGTCTAGCTGTGCTAGCACAACCGGAGTCAATGCCCCGATCGCCGAAGCCAACACGATCGCCCAGCGTCTCGTCTCGACCGCAGTCGCCCAAAAGCCCAACAACCCGCAATTCGGCCAGCCGATCGACTGTACCCTAGGCAAAGACTGTTTTGTATTGCTGTATTTCGATCGAGAACCCGGCCCCACCGCCGTCGATTTTGGCTGCGGGCGTCAAACCTACGACGGCCACGACGGCACAGATTTTGCGATTCCCGACGCCAAAGCAATGGCAAAAGGAGTTCCAGTTATCGCCTCCGCTGCAGGCAAAGTTTTGCGAGCACGAGATGGTGTGGTCGATCGGCGTTTACAAAACGATACAGAAAAAGCCAACATCGCAGGCACAGAATGTGGCAACGGCATGGTAATCGACCACGGCGGTGGTTGGGAAGCCCAATACTGCCACCTCCGCAAAGGCAGCGTTGCCGTCAAACCAGATACGCAGGTACAAAAAGGCACTGTTTTGGGCATGGTGGGAAACTCTGGGATGGCATCTTTCCCCCACGTACACGTAACTTTTCGCTATCAAGGCAAACCCGTAGATCCCTTTGTCGGGCCCGACGCGAAGGCAGGCTGCAACATCGCCCGCAATCCAATTTGGGACAAGCCTCTAGACTATATTTCCACAGGTTTAATTAGGGCCGGTTTTGCCAATAAGCCGCCCGATATTAACGCTGTCTGGGAAGGACAATTTTCAGAGACTCAACTCCCTGCAAACAGTCCAGCTTTGTTGTTTTGGGTGCAAAGTTACGGAGTGCTCAAGGGCGATCGCGAACAATACAAATTATTTGCACCCAACGGCACAACCATCGCCGATCATACCAATGAAATTAAAGCCCCCAGCCGCACTTGGTTGGGTTATGTGGGCAAAAGAAACAGTACAAATTCTCCTCTGACTCCCGGAGTTTGGCGGGCCGAATATCGGTTGACGCGGGGCGATCGAGTTTTGACAGAAGTCAAGCGAGAAGTTGAGTTGCGTTAGTCGCCAAGTTACTCATACCAAATTACTTTAAAACGAGCATCAAATATGTTAAAATGACAACAATATTTTTTCATTTTTGATGGTCAAGTTTTCCTGGACTCGCAATAAAAATGTCATACAGCCAATTCACCAACCTAGAAATGATTGAAACCAACTTTGGCATAACCATTGCTGACAAAGTTGGTATTTTTGCCGATTTACCCGACGCCGAGTATAGCGAGCTTCTCAGCCAAACTCTGCAAGAAAATATTTCTTTGGCTTTAGCAATTAATACGGAAAAAGCTCGCTCCGAATTAATTGTCACACCTATTTTAGTAGAAATTAGGAAGCAGTTTAAGTATCAAATTAGCTTTTTTTCAGGAAAAGAGTTTAATGTAGATTTAGAAAAAGGCTTAACGGGTTTCTGTGATTTTATGATTAGTCGTTCTCCCGAACAACTGCTAATCAAAGCCCCTGTTGTCGCCTTAGTAGAAGCTAAAAATGATAATATCCAAGCTGGGCTTCCACAATGTATGGCAGAAATGATTGCCGCTCAAATATTTAATGAAAAAAGAAATAATAATATTTCCGAAATATATGGAGTGGTCACAACAGGGACTAATTGGAAATTTTTACGGCTTAGTAATCAAATTATGGAAGTTGATTTAAATGATTATTTTATTGATAATATTAGTAAAATTATTGGCATATTAAAATATTTGATCGATGCAGCTAACCTATGAAACTGGGAGCCAATTTATGAAATTTGCTCAATATTGATAAATTTAACAATGACTTAACCATAATTTTTACAAGGTCACAAATTCTCCGGGACAATGTAGCTTTCATCAGCTTGTTGTCGCCGGCTCGATCGCTCACCCTTCCCCGTCGAACGCGATCGTTCGGGAGGGTGGTTTGGATGGGGAAAATTTAAGGCAAATTGTTCCAAGCTTGAGCCACAATATCACTCAGCCATAGCCTCTGAGCAAAATCGAGCAGATTGTCGTCCGCGAGCACCTCAGCCTTTAATTCATCCAAAGACTGAGATCGCGATCGAGCTATTTGAATCACACCCGCGATCGCCGACGCCACCAATTCTTCATTCAGCGGCTGCTGTCGCAAAGCAATCATTTCTTGAGGATTCGTAGGAATGGGATAATTCATAGAAGTGCATACCGAAAGGAGTAGATATTCAGCCACTGCGGGCCAACCCAGAGCAAGAGCGATCAAAAACCTAAAAATCTGAGAACATTGTAAACTTATTTAAAACTCAATAAGTATTCGGGAGTATAGCCTACTTTGCTCCCTTGTCAACTCCCCCATCTTTATTAATTTATTCAGAATTGAGAGCCTAATCATGCAAGAAATTCTTTATCTAGAAGTCCCGACACCGGATACAGCAGCCGTCTGCACTTGGTTGCAGCACGAATTCGATCCCGGAATCGGAGAAAAAATTATTACTGCTGACGGCTTTCGCCTACTTTCACCAGACACAACAGCCGACGTTCAGAAGCCTGAAACTCAAAATGCCAATCCAAAACCCACCTTGGCTGACACCAATTCAGGAAACCAAAATTGGCGATCGACAGAACTTTCTACCTTTGTCTGGTCACTGCAACGCACCACTTATTTAAAAGTCTTTCGTATAGAAGAGGCGCCTGCGGGAGAAAAAAAGTTCCTGGAAGCTCTGAATCTTGCTGTGAGAAACAAGTTTCCCGATCGCTACCGAGAACCCCCTGTCATAGACCTCTCCAAACAGTCAATTTTTGAGGCTCTTGCCCCCTATTACCCCCTCACCGTCAAATACTTCCAAAAAATGCCTCAAGGCGAATACGACCTCAAGCGCGTCTACTGGTGGGAACAGCGTTGGCGCGAAGGCACTCGCAATCCTCAAACGCCAAAACAAGTAGTGTTTTTGAAGGAAGAGGGAACAGGGAAGAAGGAAGAAGGAAGAGGGAAGAAGGAAGAGGGAACAGGGAAGAAGGCAGAAGGCACAATTTCGGTGTCTGATTCTGGCGATAATTTTTATGACTTAATTTATATTGGCGGGGCATTAGGAGTGATTCACGCCGCAGTCATGGCGAGATTGGGCTACCGGGTGCTGCTAGTTGAGCGAATGCCTTTCGGGCGGATGAATCGCGAGTGGAATATTTCGCGGGACGAAATTCAAAGCTTAATTGATTTGGGTTTATTTACTGCTGCAGAAATCGAAACTTTGATTGCCAGAGAATACAAAGATGGCTACAACAAGTTTTTTGATGCTAACAATCCGCTCGTGGCTAAAGCGCCAGTTCTGCACACACCGAAGGTACTAAATGTAGCTTTGGACGGAGAGAAATTGCTGAATTTAGCGGGATTGAAGCTAACAGAAGCTGGCGGGGAAATCTGGGACGAAACTGATTTTATCAGAGCCGATGTTGAAGCGGAAAAAGTAGTAGTTCAGGGTCGCCACTTGCCGACAAAAGCCGATCGCACTGCATTAGGACGGCTGCTGGTGGATGCAATGGGTTCGGCTTCTCCGATCGCTTGGCAATTGAACGAAGGGCGGACTTTTGACAGCGTTTGTCCGACAGTGGGAGCAGTGATCGACGGAGGATTTGAGCCGGGAGTATGGGATTCCGATTACGGGGATGTGCTCTACACTCACGGGGACATTTCCCGAGGGCGCCAGCTCATTTGGGAGTTGTTTCCCGGCGCCGGCACAGAATTGACAGTTTATCTATTTCACTACCACCAAGTACATCCCGATAATCCCGGTTCTTTGCTGGAAATGTACGAAGATTTTTTCGCAATTTTGCCGGAATACCGCCGCTGCGATGTCGATAAATTGGTGTGGAAAAAACCGACATTTGGTTATATTCCGGGGCATTTTAGCAGCAACAGCAGCGATCGCTCCGTGGCGATCAATCGCCTAATCTCGATCGGCGACGCAGCATCCTTGCAATCTCCCCTCGTTTTCACCGGCTTCGGCTCCCTCGTCCGCAATCTTTTTCGCTTAACAGACCTGTTGGATACTGCTTTAAAGCACAATTTGTTAACGGCAAATCACTTAAACCAAATTCGCGCCTACCAGAGCAATGTTTCAGTAACTTGGCTATTTTCTAAAGGGATGATGGTTCCTACCGGGAGCAGTTTGCCACCTCAAAGAATTAATTCAATTCTCAATACCTTTTTCGGTATTTTGGCAGCACAAAAACTCGCCGTAGCCGAAACTTTTATTAAAGACAGAACTGACTGGCTAACTTTCAATCGACTGGCGATCGAAGCAGCCGGAAAAAACCCTTCTCTCCTTTTGTGGATTTTAGATTTTGTCACCTTGGGGGATATTTGGCGCTGGCTGGGAAGTTACTTGAATTTTACTCTGCTGGCTTTGGCCAGTTTGCTGTTCGGATGGCTTCCCAGCTTCGCCCGCAGGGTACAGCCTTGGTTGGAGCCCCGGTATCCGGCTGTTTGGCTGTGGCTGTTGGCTACCAGCTATGCTCTCACCTACGGCATGGGAAAGGGGAGAAAAGAGTGTTGAGTTTTGAGTTTTAACTCAAAACTAGCAACTCTCATATCCAATCCGTAAGCATCGGAATAGTAAATTCGAGTTCACTGTTGACTGTTCACTGTTGACTGTCAACCGTCAACCGTCAACCGTCAACCGTCAACATCATTCCGGTGTTACCGGAAATGATATCAGTTCGCTATCGAAAACTCGGCAATTCAATTTCAGCTAGCGATCGACGTTTTTTAGAAGCCCGCAGCGGACTGGCAATCAAGCTCAGCCAGTCTGGTTGGGCGACTGCTCTAGGTTTTGCCACACTCGATCGCACTTCTTGAATGCCAAAGGTTTCAACAGAGTTCAAAATTTGAAAAGCCCTAGCCAATTCTTGGGCGTCCACTTTGGTAGCAGTTTCGGGTTCAGACTCAGCCATCGGCAGTTCAGGTTCCGCCACCGGTTCGGCCGAGTCAGTGGCCGGCTCATCAGGCTGGTAGGTTTCGCTCTTCTGCAATTGAATGCCGGATACCTCGGCTAATTTGTTGAGTTCTAGAGGGGCTGGGGATTCAGGCTCGATCGCCTCGGCAGCAGCGGCTACCTCTGGAAGCTCTTCTGGTTCCGACCAAGGTTGGACAGGGGAAGCGTTGAAGGCTGGCGGCAGCGGAACTTGAGAGCTTTTGACCGCCGCGAGCAAAGATTCTAATTGTGCGCTGGCGGTGTCCAGATTATTGTCAGGCGGCTCGATCCTCGGCGACTTTACCTGGGGCCTATCCAAACTTCTTTCCAAGGCAGCTTTGAATTGCAGAGTATGGCGCTGCTGGCGGTGCAAGCGGGCTCGCAATTCCCTGCAAATATTTTCTGTGGCTACTAACTGGTGTAACTGTTCGTTGTAGCGCTGCACAGTAGACGCACATTCTCGCTCAACAGTCGCTAGCCTGACTTGGCTGGTTGCCAACTGACTTCTTAAACTTTCGACTAAAATTTCTTGACTTTGGAGGGTTTGATGGGAAACTTCCACTTTGCCAAACAGCCGCGTCAATTGTTCTTGAGTATTTTCGAGTTCTGCAGTCCGCTGTTCTAGCAAAGTTTCGCGATTCTGCAATGTTTTTTGGGACTCTTCGAGAGCTGTTTCTAGCTGCGCGATGCGCTGTAAAAGGTCGCGGTTGCATTCGTGCAGCGCTTGCATAAGGGTGACTGGGGTCGATCCTTTGCCCTTGGCCTGTTCGGCATTCCCAAGCATATTTTTTAGATTGTCTGAAATCGGGGGCGAGCCCGCCTCCGCCGGCTGTGTCGGAGATTGCGAATTTTTTGTTTCAGGTTTTGTGGGAATTGCATCTACGCTGATGGCGTTGGGAAAATCTACTGTTTGCCAGTCTTCTTCTGGCTGTTGGGGAACCGTTGCGGGAGTGTCTGTCGCATCGGGGGCGATCGGCTCAAAACCCCCAGTAGCAGCAAAATCTGACTGCAATGGTTCGGTATCGGATGGAACAGCAGGGTGCGATTGGTGCTGATGGGCTCGAAGATCAGCTTCTGACATGGCTTTTTATCCCAATACTCACAGGGTCTCAGATACAGTCTATCCTTAGATATTCTCCCGAAGGAAGCCCCTAAGTGATAGTTGTTGTCATTTTTTCTGTTTTTTCGGACAATAGCCTCTAAATCGAGTGGCGCGATCGAACTACAACCCGAACTCAAATTAAGGCGTAAGATGGGCCTGTGAGTTTTTCGCCCAGAGTCCTATTAAAATAATTTTTCCCGATCTCTAACGCACTGTTTCGGCATCCGGGCGATCGCCTAAGCTTTAACAACTGCACAATGTTTGTCAATGATTGCTGGAACTTCTGCCGGTGCAATGCGGCTGTAGCGAGTTTTGTCCGGCATCACAACTATATTTGGGCCGGCTTTGCACTGTTTGAGACATCCGGTTCCCTGTACTGTCACTTTGTCTTCTAAACCGCGCGCATTCAAAGCATTTTCTAAAGCTTTACAAACTCCTCCAGCGCCCCGCTTCAGGCAGTCTGATTTTTGACATACTAATATTTTGGTTTGGGTTTTTGCCGGAGATTTTACAGTTTGAGCTGCTGTGGGAGAGCTGACTTCGGTTTTGCCGATCGCGCGATCGTCCGATGTCAATACCGCAACAGGCCCATTGGTGGAGTCAAGCAGTTCGTGCGATCGATCATTTTGACCTTGAGCCAGCTTGAGGCTGCGAGCTTTAAGTTTTATTTTACCGTTTTTCAAATTGAGTTCTTTCTCACCTACAACTTGAACTCTCAACCCCGGTGTCAAAACAGGTAACAGAAATGCCCGTAATTCCTTGCAAAGTTTAACAAGATATTCTACTCCCCGATCGCTGCTAATTCGCAAATATTTAAGTTTGCAGCCATCTTCAACCATCAGGGCGAGGATTTCTCCCTCTAAACTGAATTCGGAAACTTGCTTGCCAGATTTATACATTTTTATGACTCCTTTAAATCCGTTACATCCGTTACATCTTCTACACTGCTCGTTGCCGAACTTCCTTCTACCTTTAGCCCCTTTGCCAGCAGTATTCCAGCCACTGCACCAGTTCGCATCGAGGGGCACTGACTTGCCTCAACACGCTCATTAACTGAGCCGCTTGTTTGACAGTGTTGACTTTTGCCCGCAAAGGTTGGTCAACCGCACACCAGCAGGGAATTTCTAGTTCTTGCAAGCGTTTGTAAACTTGCCACCTATCTAGCCAACTAACTTGCACAATGTCACAAACTTCTAATTCTGGATCTGCTGGATTCATTTTTTAACAACAGTAATAATTTGCATTAATTTTTACCCTGACTGGTAGCGGGTAGAAGTTAAAAGCCAGATTTCAGCAGAACATCAAAGATGATCAAAAGCCCTTCCTGAAAAATTCTGCCTTTTGCCTTCTGCCTTCTGCCTTCAGAAGGTTCGCCCCACTTTCAGGAAGCGTTCAGAACGAGGATCTTGTTCAAGCATAACCCAACTGCTAATAATTCTCAATAGGTTTAGAAAAAAAATTTCCTACTCTACAAAATCTTCTACTATCGAGGCAGACGCTGCTTGACGGGTAAATCTAGGGTGCTAGACTGACTCTATTGGCAACAAAAGTGCCTATTGAGAGGAGAACACACATGGCTGAGACTCAGAGTGCATTGAGACCATTTGGCCACATAGCCGAAAACCCAGTTCTACTGGAACATTCAGTCACAGCACCGATTTGTGAAGGGATGAACGCGCTGCTGGCCAGTTTTCAGGCTCTATACCTGCAATATCAAAAACATCATTTTGTGGTGGAAGGGGCAGAATTTTACTCCTTGCACAAATTCTTTGAAGAAAGCTACGGAGAAGCTCAAGATAGCGTCCACGAGTTGGGCGAACGGTTAAACGGGTTGGGCGGCATACCAGCAGCTAGCTTTAGCAAGTTAGCCGAGTTGTGCTGTTTTGAGCCTGAAGCCGACGGCGTGTATTCCTGCCGCCAAATGCTAGAACACGATTTGACAGCGGAACAAGCTATTATCGGTTTGCTGCGGCGTCAAGCAGGACAAGCAGAAAGTTTGGGCGATCGAGCTACCCGCTACCTCTACGAAAAAATCCTGCTAAAAACCGAGGAACGGGCTTATCACATTTCCCACTTCCTCGCCCCCGATACCTTAGTGCAGTTGAACTTGAACTAACAATTCTTCTTCTTCCTCTTCCTACCCTACCCTTCGGGAACCCCTGCGGGGAACGGGAACGGCTTCGCCGAACGCGCCCTTAGCGCCTTCGCGGTTCGTTATCTTAGATCTAAAAAAAGCGAGCAGTTTTGTGACTGCCCGCTTTTTTTATACAAAGTGCGCTTACCCGCCGGGAATTAAGGCGCTAAAGCATTACCACGCAACAAGCTACCAATGGTTTTGGCGGTAATCTTCATCTGAATGAAGGGATTAGCCGGTACTACGGTTTTATACAAGTAGCTATCGAATGTGAGTTTCTGCACATCGCGATCGGCACACATTTCCACAAAAGCTTCGCGAGTAGCATCGGAACGGTAGAAAACGCGCTGCAAAATGTCGAGAACTTTGTAAGTAATGCCGTAGGCTTTATCCCACCGCTTCAGGTAAATCTTAATTTCCTCTTCAGTCGGAATGCGCGCGCCTTTATTGGAAATCTCCACAATAGTTTCGGCGCACATCCGGCCAGACTTGGCGGCAAAATAGATACCTTCGCCAGAAGACTTGGTAACGTAACCTGCAGCATCGCCTACGAGAGCAACTCGGCCGACGACCCGGCGGGGACGCGGATGTTCCGGGATGGGGTGAGCTTCCACTTTAATAATCTCACCGCCCATCAATTTTTTGGCAGCGCGGGCGCGGATGCCTGCTTGCAGCTTTTTGATACTGGCTTGATTGACTTTCATCGTGCCGGTGCCGACGGCTACGTGGTCGTATTTGGGGAACACCCAAGCGTAGAAGTCGGTAGATACGTCATCGCCGACGTACATTTCGGCTAAGTCGTGGTAGTAAGCCATTTTATCTTCTGGCAGGCGGATGCGCTCTTGGAAGGCGATCGCATAATTGTAATCACCAGCGTCGATCGCCTTTGCTACGCGAGAGTTAGCGCCGTCAGCCCCAATTACCAAATCCACCTTCAGAGTTTTCTGAATTCCCATTGCGCTGCCGTCGGAGTGGTCGGCATAGTGGAGAGTGTAGGGGTCTGTATTGTTGCCGGGAATCTCTAATTTGTGAACGGTGCCGTTAATCAGTTTTGCACCCAACGAAGCGGCCCGATCGCGCATGAAGCCGTCGAGCACTTCGCGACGGCACATACCGATGTATTCGTGTGCGTTTTCAATATTGATGTCCACCTCGACGTTGGAGGGGGAGATCATTTTCATTTTTCTGACTTGGCGGTCAATAATACTTTGCGGCAAGTCAAATTCGCTGACCATGCACAGGGGAATCGCCCCACCGCAGGGTTTGGCGTTGTCTAATTTACGCTCGAATAGGTATGTTTCGATGCCTGCTTTTACCAATGTTTCGGCGGCGGAAGAACCCGCAGGGCCTGAACCTACTACTGCAACCCTTAGTGTCAAAGCTTTTCTCTCCAGTTTTTTTCTATAGGCATTACTCAGGTGTGATGGTATCACGGACTTTGGATGCGGTGGCGTGAAGCAGGGAAGATTTCAATGAAATGAAACAGAGCTTAACAGTTCGATACGAAAATCGGGTTTCGGGCGATACGTGCGATCAAATATCTTAAATTTTTTAGTGTAGATGAAGGTGGATGGGCGGTGATGTGCGATCGCACGTATCGCACCCTCCGTCAAACCACTGTAGGGGTGGGTTCGCCAACCATCAGTGCCTAAAACTAATAATCTCGTAAACCCGCCCCGACCTCGCCGATCGCGGTTAATCAACCGGACTTGATATGATGTTCGATCGGGATACTCGGTGAAAACTGAGATGTTGCACCAATGTCAATTGGGGGTTTTTAGGTGGGGCGGGTTTATTTTAATTGTTGGTGAGAGTTAGAGATGGTTGGTGAACCCGCCCCTACTTCACACGAATGGTGCAACATTTTACTTAGAACCAGTCCAATAAGTTACATTAAAGTTACTTGCAGTTATATCTAAAATTCTTATGCTCGGTAATTTTCAACAAAGCAACCTGCGGATTGAGCTTGAAGCTTCCGAAACAGCGATTAGAGACAGCTTGTTGCGTCCGAGTCAATTGCAACAGTGGCTGTGGCCGCAGCAGTTGTCTAGCGGTTTGCCGGAAGAATTTGCTCAAGGTTTGACCTTTACAAGTTGGCTAGGCCCCGTGGCAGTTCAGCATCACGTTGATATTGTTGAACACAATTGTCTGCGGCTGTTGTTGAGTCAGGGAATTGACGGATTTCACGAGTGGTATTGGGGCGATGGTTGGGTGCAGTCTCGGTTGGAGGGAGTGTCGCTGCTGCCGCTGAATTTGGGGCAAACCGCTAGTTTACTCCGGCTGCGGGAGTTTGTAGCCCGGAAGGGTAAGGGGAAGTAGATAAATGACTCTCCAAAATCATGAGAACAAAGTCTGGTAGTCCTGCATAGCAACGAAAAATCCTAAACATTTTTAGGGGTAAAGAAGCCTTGTAATCATGGATAAAATACCAGAATGCACCAACATAATTGGAGATATTTAGAGATAGATAAGAACAAAGTCTTTCTTATCAAACGAGATATCCTTTGCTGAAGGGTGTTATTGAATCTTTCGATATCAGAAGTTTTGCTAGTATCTTTCCCCAGAGATTTGTGTCGCTGGGGAAGGATTTTTTTTTGAGCCTGCCCAAAAATCTGTATAATAGACGGCACATTGTCTGTCAACTACTGGGAGGGAATCCCAAAAACCTTTAGCACCCATTTCAACTCGACTTCCTATATATAGCAATCCTCGCATCATTTGTGAATTTCTTACTCCCTCCCCTTACCAAGGGGAGGGTTGGGGTGGGGTAAAAAATTTACGACTCATGTAGGATTGCTATAAATCGCTAGAATTTCTTTGGTTAAGCCATCAATTGACCGCTCTTTCCACTGCTTGTTCCCCTTATTGCCTACAAACGACTACATTTCATCACGTTGGATCGTTAGCTTGCCTGGTTTTTTTGACTTTACTTGAATTTTCCGGGCGACTGATGCTAATTGTTGAAAAACACATAGTATTGGAAATAACGGGGGGACACCCTCGTGACTTTGACAATTGCGACTCAAGATATTTTTTCTAATAAAAGCCGATCGCTCAATTATTTGGTTTCTTCTCCAATCGGTTGATGTCTCTGGTTGTGAAAAAACTGCCTGTGACAATCTCTACATTCAAAATTTTGCTTAGCGCTGGGGGTGGGATAATTTTTAACGATGTTTGGATAACAGAAACGGTGACAATTCATGGAGTTGAGAATTAACAAGGCTTAGGTACGTCGCATAATAACTCCTTACCCTTACTATGCCAGACCACCTGAAAGCCACTTCGCTGCCGAAAAACTAAGAGTGTGTTATAAAAACATAATTTGTTCCTTTCTAAAGCGCTATTCTCGACACAACGAACCCGGTGTGTTTCGACTGCGCGTTAATTCTTACCAGAAAAATAAATATGCTCTCCATTCCAGGTATTGCCGTCCAGAAGCTGCTTTACGAAAGTGCCAACTCTCTGGTTTACCGGGCTCTTCGGGAAGCGGATCGCCAACCGCTCATCCTCAAACTGCTCAAAGAAAGCTACCCCACACCTCAAGAATTGCTACGCTACCGCACCGAATACCGCATCACCAGAGAGCTGAAAGAGGCGGGAGTCGTGCAAGTTTATGACTTGCAAAAATACCAAAACAGCCTCGTGATTTTTGTGGAGGACTTTGGCGGGGAATCCTTGAAAATATGGATGCAGCAGCGAAAGTTCAGCCTCAAGGAATTTCTGATCCTGGCGATCGCTGCCACTGAAACTTTAGGGCAAATTCATAGCGCCAATATTATCCACAAAGATATTAACACCTCAAATATTGTTTATAACCCGGAAACGGGACAGCTCAAAATTATCGACTTTGGCATTTCCACTCAGCTAACGCGAGAAATGCCAACCCTGAAAAATCCCAACGTTTTAGAAGGAACCCTCGCTTACATCTCGCCGGAACAAACTGGTAGGATGAATCGCTCTATCGATTACCGCACTGACTTTTACTCCCTCGGCGTCACCTTCTACGAATTGCTGACAGGAAAACTGCCTTTTGAGACAGAAGACGCTTTAGAGCTAGTTCACTGCCACATTGCCAGACAAGCAGTTCCGCCGCACGAAATCAAGCCAGAAATTCCCGTGATTGTGTCTCAAATTGTCAGTAAATTGATGGCAAAAAATGCGGAAAATCGCTATCAAACTGCATTGGGTATCAAGCAGGATTTAGAAATCTGTCTGGTTCAATTACAAGAAACCGATAGCATAGAAGAATTTGACTTGGGAACGCTGGATCTTACAGACCAGTTCCTGATTCCCGAAAAGTTATACGGCAGAGAAACTGAAGTTGATAATCTATTAAAAGCTTTTGAAAGAGTTCGTAATGCTAGTGCCGAAATGATGCTAGTAGCTGGCTTATCGGGCATTGGTAAAACCGCAGTCGTGAACGAAGTCCACAAGCCGATCGCGCGACAGCGTGGCTATTTTATCAAAGGCAAATACGATCAATTTCAACGCAATATTCCATTTTCGGCATTTGTGCAAGCATTTCGGGAATTGATGGGACAATTATTATCAGAAAGTGACGCTCAGTTACACAGATGGAAAACCCTGATCCTCACAGCAGTAGGCGAGAGTGGGCAAGTCTTGATTGACGTAATTCCTGAATTAGAACACATCATTGGCGCTCAACGTCCTGCACTAGAATTGTCGGGTAGTGCCGCCCAAAATCGCTTCAATCTGCTAATGCAGAAATTTGTGCAAGTATTTACCCAAGCAGAACATCCCTTAGTGATGTTTTTGGACGATTTGCAGTGGGCAGATTCAGCATCTTTGAAGTTATTACAACTATTGATGGAAGATACGGGGCATCTGTTGGTATTGGGTGCTTATCGGGATAATGAGGTATCACCGGCTCATCCGTTTATGTTGACTGTGGATGAGATTGTGAAGTCAGGGGCAGTGGTGAATACGCTTACCCTGCAACCGTTGAGTTTAGCTGATCTCAATCAGTTGGTAGCAGATACGCTGATTTGCGATTTATCTTTAGCCGCCCCCCTGACAGAATTGGTTTATCAAAAAACCCAAGGTAATCCCTTTTTCTCGGCTCAATTCCTCAAGGCGTTACATGAAGATGGTCAAATTATTTTTAACCCCCCTCAATCTCCTCTTAGTAAGGGGGGCAGCAAAGGGGGGTGGCAGTGCGATATTAATCAAGTTAAATTTGCCGACGCCTCGGATGTGGTGGAGTTTATGGCGGCGCAATTGCAAAAGTTGCCTGCCGAAACTCAGGATGCCCTCAAACTTGCCGCGTGTATTGGGGCGCAGTTTGATTTAGAGACATTGGCAATAGTCAGCGAAGAATTACCAGAAGAAACGGAATCAGCGCTGTGGAAAGCCTTGCAAGAAGGACTGATTTTAGTAATTTCAGAAGGCTATAACTTCATTCAAGCAGATGCTCAATCCCCGAATCAGTCTGTTGCTAATCCCACTTATAAGTTCCTGCACGATCGCGTCCAGCAAGCGGCTTATTCATTGATTCCTGACGACCAAAAACAAGCCACTCATCTGAAAATAGGACAGTTACTGCTACAAAGTTCTTCCGAGATAGAAACAGAAGAAAAAATATTTGATATTGTGGGGCATTTAAATCAAGGAATTGAGTTAATCGATCAATTAAGTGAACGATCAGCCTTAGCCCAACTAAACTTAGAAGCTGGACGTAAGGCTAGAAATTCTACCGCCTACGCTGCGGCAAATATCTATCTACAAACGGGAATTGAGTTACTGACACCTCAATGCTGGCAAACTCAATATGAATTGGCGCTAAATCTTTATGTTGCTGCTGCTGAAATTGCCTATTTGAATGGTGACTTTGATGGTATGGAACAGATGGCAGCACTGGTTTTGCAAGAAGCCCAAACAATTTTAGATCGAGTTAAAATTTACGAAATTAAAATTGCCGCTCAGACAGCCCAGAGCAAGGTATTAGAAACGATCGCAGTAGCAAGAGAAGCACTCTTACAATTGGGGATTGAACTCCCTGCCGAACCTGATGAAGCCAAGATTGGCAAAGCGCTACAAGCCCTTGCCGCCCTCCTCGGCGACAGAAAGATTGAGGAATTGGTTGACCTACCTGTGATGACAAATCCACAGACTCAGGCAGCTATGCAACTGTCTGGTATGTTGTTTCCACCCATTTTCCAGGGAATGCCCGGTTTGCTGCCCCTGCTGAGCTCAACGATGGTGAGTTTATCGCTCTCCTTTGGGAATGCACCCGCATCGACGGTGGGTTATGCGATGCACGGGATGGTTTTCTGTGCCTTTTTCCAAGAGGTGGAAACGGGCTATGGCTTTGGGCAATTGGCACTTTCATTGCTCGATCGGTTGAATGTACCGGAATTTAAATCCACAGTTCTACTTTTGTTTGGTGGCTGGATTCAGCATCGCCAAGAATCTCTTTTGGCAACGATACCGACGCTGAAAGAGGGCTATAGGTTGGGCATGGAAACCGGCGACTTTGTAAACGCTGGCTACAACATATATATTTGTTTTTATACTTATTTATTCGCTGGGGTAGAACTAGACACTTGGGAACCAGAAATAGCAAATTACAGGGCTGTTATGGCGCAGTTGGAACAATATTCTGCTCGGGTTTATTTGGATATGATTCAGCAGACGGTGCAAAACTTGAGGGAAACCCATACTCGGCCGGATTTGTTAATAGGCTCTGCCTACGATGAAACGGTGATGATTCCCAAGCACTATCAGGATAATGAATTTACGGCGATCGCCTGTGCCTGCATCTTCAAACTGCTGCTTGCTTACTGCTATGGCAATTACACGGCTGCCCTAGACCACATTACCCAAGTCAAACAGTATTTGATGGGAGTATCTGGATCGGCTTTTGTTCCAATTTTTCATTTTTATGCCGCCCTGACGCACCTGGGACTTTTTCGGGCACAGCCAGCAATTGAGCAAACTGAAATTCTTGGCTTAGTGGAAACCCATCAAAGCACGCTGCAACAGTGGGCGCAAAATGCTCCGATGAATTATCTGCATAAATGGTATTTAGTGGAAGCAGAACGGCAACGGGTGTTGGGCAATAAAGCCGAGGCGATTGAAATGTACGATCGCGCAATTGAAGGAGCCAAAGAAAACAAATATGTTAATGACGAAGCCCTGGCCAACGAACTAGCAGCCAAATTCTACGGGGAATGGGGCAAAATAAAAGTTGCTCAAGCCTACATATTTGAGGCGTATTATTGTTATGTTGAATGGGGAGCCACTGCTAAGGTAACGGATTTAGAAACGCGATATCCCCAATTATTCGCGGTAACTCAACCGGGAAGGAAAAATACTCAAACTACCGTAGCAATGACAACGACTGGTTCGGGTAATCACCTAGATATCACCGCAGTTATGAAGGCTTCTCAGGCGATTTCTGGAGAAATTATGCTAGATAAGCTACTGTCTAGCTTGATGAAAATTTTGATAGAAAATGCCGGGGCGCAACGAGGCTATCTGATTTTGTTAAGCCAGGGACAACTGTTGATTGAAGCTGAAGGGACAATAAATGACGAACTCGTCACCGTGTTGCAGTCAATTCCCGTTGAAACCTGCCAAGAACTTTCCTCCGCAATTGTCAATTATGTGAGTCGCACTCAAGAAAGCGTGGTACTAGATGATGCTGCGCGATCGGGACAATTTACCCACGACCGCCACATCCGAAAGTATCAGCCCAAATCAATTTTATGTGTGCCGCTGATTAATCAATCTCAAATCATTAGTATTGTTTACTTAGAAAACAATTTGACAGCCGGAGCTTTTACCCCAGAAAGAGTGGAAATATTAAAAGTTTTATCGGGACAAGCGGCCATCTCAATTCAAAATTCTAAGCTTTATACAGAAGTACGCGAAAATGAAAGCAGGCTGGCTCAACTAAACAAAGCTTACGAGCGCTTCATCCCCCATCAATTCCTCCAGTTTTTAGATAAATCAAGCATTATTGATGTGGAATTGGGCGACCAAGTGCAGTTAGAAATGTCGGTGCTGTTTTCCGATATTCGCAATTTTACCACGCTTTCGGAAACTATGACGCCGGAGGATAATTTCAAATTTATCAATTCTTATCTTTCTCGCATGGAACCCGTCATTAATGAAAATAAGGGGTTTATTGACAAATATATTGGCGATGCGATTATGGCGCTATTTAGCGGTGAGGCGGATAATGCGGTGAAAGCGGGAATTGCGATGCTGCACCGTCTCGCTGAATACAATGAATACTGCGCTAACGCTGGCTGTGCGCCAATTCAGATTGGGATTGGGATTAATACGGGTTCTTTGATGCTAGGAACTGTGGGAGGACCAAATCGCATGGACGGGACAGTCATCAGCGATGCGGTGAATTTAGCTTCTCGTGTGGAAAGTTTGACAAAAAATTACGGGGTTTCGCTGTTAATTACTCAGCCAACTTATGGGCGTCTGAAAAATCCATCTCAGTACACAATCCGCACTCTAGATACGGTAAAAGTCAAGGGAAAATCCGAAGCTGTGACGATTTATGAGGTGTTTGATGCAGATCCGCCAGAAATTAAACAGGCCAAGTTAGCTACGCTGGAATTGTTTGCAGAAGCTAGGGCACTTTACTCGGGAGGGAAGTTATTTGAAGCGGCGCGGCTTTTTGAAGAGTGTTGGCGTCAGAATCCGGGCGATCGCGTTGCTAAAATGTACTGGGAACGCTGTGAGTCTGCATTGGTGACTCGCACAAAAATCAAAGACAGGCTACACAATTTACATTAAGCGGTTGCTATACCTGAAAATCACAGCAAAAGTGCGATCGACTGTTGGTGCACCCTACAAATTAGGCGATCGAAATCGGGGCTACCACAAAGTATTTGCAGGTTGCTACCCAAACAACTCAACATTTGTTACAAAAACAAAAATTTTTTTCTAACGTGCTATTCTATACACAAAGCTGGTGCGTTTTGAGTTAGCTTTAATTTTTAGCAAAAAAACCAATATGCTCTCTATTCCAGGCGTTGCCATTGTGGCGGTTCTTTACGAAAGTGTCAACTCTCTGGTTTACCGGGCGATTCGGGAAGCGGATAAAGGGCCGATTATCCTCAAACTTCTCAAAGAAAGCTACCCCACACCTCAAGAATTGGTGCGCTACCGCACCGAATACCGCATCACCCAAGAGCTGAAGGAGGCGGGAGTCATACAGGTTTATGACTTGCAAAAATACCAAAACAGCCTCGTGATGTTTGTGGAGGACTTTGGCGGCGAATCCTTAACAATTTGGATGCAGCAGCGAAAGTTTACTGTGGAGGAGTTTCTGCAAATTGCGATCGCCACCACAGAGATATTAGGGCAAATTCACAGCGCCAACATCATCCACAAAGATATTAACCCCTCGAATATTGTTTACAACGCGGAAACAGAACAATTAAAAATTATCGACTTTGGCATTTCCACTCAGCTAAGCAGAGAAACGCCAACCATAAAAAACCCGAATATTTTAGAAGGCACATTAGCGTATATTTCACCAGAACAAACGGGGAGAATGAATCGCAGTCTCGATTACCGCACTGACTTTTACTCTCTCGGTGTCACCTTCTACGAATTGCTGACAGGAAAACTGCCTTTTGAGACAGACGATGCTTTAGAGCTAGTTCACTGCCACATTGCTAGACACCCAGTTCCTCCGCACGAAATTGAGCCAGAAGTTCCCCTAATTGTCTCGGAAATTGTCAGTAAACTGATGGCGAAGAATGCGGAAAACCGCTATCAAACTGCATTAGGATTAAAGCAGGATTTAGAAACTTGTCTGTTTCAATTACAAGCAACGGGTAACATTGAGCAGTTTGCCTTGGGAACGCGGGATATTACAGACCGTTTCCTGATTCCCGAAAAACTCTACGGCAGAGAAACTGAAGTTTCTAATCTATTAGCAGCCTTTGAGCGAGTCAGTACAGGTAGCGCCGAAATGATGTTGGTAGCTGGCTTATCGGGAATTGGTAAAACCGCAGTCGTGAACGAAGTCCATAAGCCGATCGCCCGACAGCGGGGCTATTTTATCAAAGGCAAATACGACCAATTCCAGCGCAATATTCCCTTCAGTGCATTTGTGCAAGCATTTCGGGAATTGATGGGGCAATTATTATCAGAATCCGATGCTCAGTTACAAACCTGGAAAACCAAGATTCTGATCGCAGTAGGCGAGAGTGGGCAAGTGCTGATTGAGGTGATTCCTGAGTTAGAACGCATCATTGGCGCTCAACCGGCTGTACTAGAACTGTCGGGGAGTGCAGCACAAAATCGCTTTAATCTGTTGATGCAGAAATTTGTGCAAGTATTTACCCACGCCGAACATCCCTTAGTGATATTTTTGGACGATTTGCAGTGGGTGGACTCGGCATCTCTGAAGTTGCTACAAGTATTGATGGAGGATACGGGGCATCTGTTAGTATTGGGTGCTTATCGAGATAATGAGGTATCCGCTGCTCATCCATTTATGCTGACGGTGGATGAGATTGTTAAGTCTGGCGCAGTGGTGAACACTATGACGCTGCAACCGTTGAGTTTAGCAGATATTAATCAGTTAGTGGCAGATACGCTGATTTGCGATTTATCCTTAGCCGGGCCCTTGACAGAATTGGTTTATCAAAAAACCAAAGGTAATCCCTTTTTCTCCACTCAATTCCTCAAGGCGTTGTATGAAGATGAGCAAATTATTTTTGACTGGAATGTATGGCATTGGCAATGCGATATTGATCAAGTTACATTTGCCGATGCCTCGGATGTGGTGGAGTTTATGGGGGCACAATTACAGAAGTTGCCTGCTAAAACTCAGGAGGTTCTCAAACTGGCGGCTTGCATTGGGGCAGAGTTTGATTTAGAGACATTGGCAATAGTCAACGAAGAATTACCTGAACCAACGGCATCAGCGCTGTGGAAAGCCTTGCAAGAAGGGCTTATTTTACTGATTGCAGAAGGCTATGATTTAATTCAAACAGATGCTCAATCCCCTCCTGAGTCTGTGGCTAATCCAATTTATAAGTTCCTGCACGATCGCGTTCAGCAAGCGGCTTATTCATTGATTCCCAACGACCAAAAACAAGCCACTCATCTCAAAATTGGACAGTTACTGCTACAAAAATCCTCGGATATTGAAAGAGAAGAAAAACTCTTTGATATTGTGGGGCATTTGAATCAAGCAATTGAGTTAATCAATCAATTAAGCGAACGAGAAGCCTTAGCCCAACTCAACTTAGAAGCCGGAGGTAAGGCAAGAAGTTCTACCGCCTACGCTGCGGCAAATATCTATCTGCAAACAGGAATTGAGCTACTGACAGTCAACTGCTGGCAAAGTCAGTATCAGTTGACCCTGAATCTTTATGTTGCTGCTACCGAAGCCGCCTATTTGAATGCTGACCTTGAAGTTATGGAACAGATGGCAGCACAGGTATTGCAGAATGCTCAGACGATTTTAGACAAAATTAAAATTTACGAAATTCAAATGGCCGCCCGGACATCTCAAAACAAGATGTTAGAAGCGATCGCAGTCGGCAGAAATGCACTCTTGGAACTGGGGGTTGAACTCCCCACTGAACCCAACGAAGCCTTGATTGGCAAAGCGCTACAAACTCTTGCCCGCCAACTTCAGAGCCGAATAATTGAGGAATTGGTCGATCTACCAGTGATGAACAATCTCCAGAGTCAGGCAACCATGCAAATGTTAGGAATGTTACCTGGATCGATTTTCCTAGGAAAGCCCGGTTTACTACCACTCCTTAGCTCCACTATGGTGAGTTTATCGCTCTCCTTTGGGAATGCACCCGCATCAAGCGTGGGGTATGCAATTCACGGGATGGCATTGTGTGGTTTTTTGGGAGAGGTAGAAAAAGGCTATGCCTTTGGGCGATTGGCACTCTCATTGCTGGATCGGTTCAAGGCGCGGGAATTCAAGCCTGTAATTCTACTTCTGTTTGGGGCTTTGATTCAGCATCACCAAGAATCTCTAAGGGCAACGATACCGACGCTGAAAGATGGCTATACGGCTGGCATGGAAACAGGCCACTTTATAGACGCTGGCTGCTGCATAAGTATTTACTTTGATGCAAACTTTTTTGGCGGCGTAGAGCTAGACACTTGGGAAACGGAAATAGTAAGTTACAGTGCTGCCTTGGCTCAGGTGAAGCAATATTTTGCTCAGGATTCTTTGGATATGAAGCAGCAGATGGTGTGGAACTTGAGGGAAGCCCGTATTCTGTCGGATTGTTTAATAGGAACTGCCTACGATGAAACGGTGATGCTTCCTAAGCACCATCAGGATAATGAACTCTCGGCGATCGCCATTACCTATATCTACAAACTCCTTCTTGCCTACTCGTTTGGCAATAACACGGCTGCCCTAGACCACATTGCCCAAGCCAAGCCGTATTTAATGGCAGTATCGGGAGCGGTTTTTGTTCCCATTTTCCATTTCTATGCAGCCCTCACCCACCTGGCACTTTTTCCTGCACAGCCAGCAATTGAGCAAACTGAAATTCTTGGCTCTGTGGAAACCCATCAAACCATGCTGCAACAATGGGCTCAAAATGCTCCGATGAATTATCTGCATAAATGGTATTTAGTTGAGGCAGAAAAGCAACGGGTTTTAGGCCATAAAGCAGATGCAATAGACTTGTACGATCGCGCCATTTCTGGAGCCAAAGAAAATAAATTCCTCAACGAAGAAGCATTAGCTAATGAACTAGCAGCCAAATTTTACATAGAATGGGATAAAGAAAAATTTGCCCAACTCTACATGATTGAGGCGTATTATTGTTATATCCAATGGGGAGCCACTGCTAAGGTAACGGATTTAGAAACGCGATATCCACAGTTTTTAAAACCAATACAACGGAAAAATAAAAACACTAAAACTACGGCAATAGTGACGACAACAGGTTCGGAATCTAACTTAGATATCACCACAGTCATCAAGGCAACGAGCGCAATTTCAGGTCAAATAATGCTAGATAAGCTACTGTCTAGCTTGATGAAAATTTTGATCGAAAGTGCAGGGGCGCAAAGAGGATATCTAATTTTATCAAGCCCGGAAAAGCTGTTAATTGAAGCTGAAGGGATAATAAATTCCCAACAAGTCACCGTGTTGCAGTCAATCCCAGTTGAAGATTGTCAAGAACTTTCCTCCGCAATTGTTAATTATGTCGCCCGCACTCAAGAAAGCGTGGTACTAGATGATGCTGTCCGAGAGGGACAATTTACCAACGACCCCTACATCCGAAAAAATCAGCCCAAATCAATTTTATGCGTGCCGCTGATTAATCAATCTCAAATCGTCAGTATTGTTTACCTAGAAAACAATCTGACAGCCGGAGCTTTTACGCCAGAAAGAGTGGAACTCTTAAAAGTGTTATCTGGACAAGCGGCTATCTCGATTCAAAATTCTAAACTTTATACAGAAGTCCGCGAAAGTGAGAACAGACTGACTCAATTTTTAGAAGCAATTCCAGTAGGAGTGACAGTGCTGGATGCTTCTGGTAAACCTTACTATAGTAATCGCGCAGCTATTCAATTAGTAGGTAAAGGAGTTATTCCTGAAGTCACCAGCGAGCAAATACCCGAGGTTTATCAAATCTATCAAGCGGGAACAGAGCAAGAATATCCCTCTGCACAATTGCCCACTACGCGGGCGTTGAGTGGGGAAAGTGCCACTGTAGATGATATGGAAATTCACCAAGGCAACAAGATTATTCCGATCGAGGCTTGGGCTACTCCCATCTATGATGAAAATGACAATATTTCTTATGCAATTGTAGCCTTTCAAGATATCACGGATCGCAAAAAAGCCGAAACAGAGCAGATCAGGTTCACCAATGAACTGTTTCAACTCAACAAAGCTTACGAGCGCTTCGTCCCCAATCAGTTCCTGCATTTTTTAGAGAAATCAAGCATTGTCGATGTCGAATTGGGCGACCAAGTGCAGTTAGAAATGTCAGTGCTATTTTCCGATATTCGCGACTTCACCACGCTTTCGGAAAGTATGACGCCGGAGGACAATTTTCATTTTATTAATGCTTATTTATCTCGGATGGAATCGGCGATTATTGAAAATAGTGGCTTTATTGACAAATATATTGGTGATGCGATTATGGCCTTATTTAGTGGCAATGCTGATAATGCAGTAAACGCCAGTATTGCCATGCTGCATCAACTTCAAGTATACAATCAAGAGCGCGTGAATTCTGGTTATGCCCCGATTAAGATTGGCATTGGCATTAATACTGGGAATTTAATGTTAGGGACTGTGGGCGGGCAAAATCGCATGGATACGACGGTAATTAGTGATGCGGTGAATTTAGCTTCTCGTGTGGAAGGATTAACAAAAACTTATGGTGTTGCTTTACTGATTACAGAGCAGACTTTTAACAAATTAGCTAATCCTAGCAACTATGCTATGCGGATGATTGCTCAAGTTAGTGTTAAGGGAAAAGTAAACTTATCTACAATTTATGAAGTTTTTGAGGCAGATATTCCTGAAACAAAACGAGGTAAATTAACAACAAAAAATTTATTTGATCGAGGTTTGATCTTATACCGCCAACAAAAATTTATCGAAGCTACAGAATTTTTTGTTCAATGTTTAAGCTTCTGCCCTTCGGATCAAGTTGCTCAAATTTATTTGGACTGGTGTGAACAAAAAACTATCACTTTAAATATCGAGCTATTAGAGAGAACTTTAGCATTAGTTAAACCTCGATCTGATGAATTTGTAAGTAACTTTTATGAAATACTTTTTGATAGTTCTTCTCAGATTAAAAGTCTTTTTATGAATACAAACATGGCACACCAAAAAGAAAAGCTTTGGCAAAGCTTAGAAATAATTATTGAAAATTTACGGAAACCTCAGTTAATTAATGTTTTTGCTAAAGGATTAGGTGCAACTCATGCCAAATATGGCGTTTCAGTAGAACATTTTCCTGTTGTGGCCAATGCACTCATTCAAGCCCTGAAGGCGCAGATGGGTTTAGAGTGGACACCTAAAACTGAAAAAGCTTGGGTAGAGGCTTATAAAATTATTCAGTCAGCTATGATTGATGGAATGGCAGTTATGTGACCTTGATGAGGTGTTTGATGCTGACCGGCTAGAAATTAAAGAGGGCAAGTTAGCTACGCTGGAATTGTTTGCTGAAGCTTTGGCAATTTACTCCGAAGGCAAGTTCGCTGAAGCGGGGCGGCTGTTTGCCGAGTGTTGGCGTCAGAATCAGGGCGATCGCGTCTCTAAAATTTATTGGCAACGCTGTCAGTCTACTTTAAGAAATCGCACAAAAATCAAACACCGGCCACACAATTTACATTAATGATACAAGTCCAAAGCTCGATCGCTACAATCTTTGAGGGGGAGCTCATTTTCATTTTTCACGAGTGGTATGGGGGCGACGGTTGGGTGCAGTCTCGGTTCGAGGAAGTGTCGCTGCTGCCACTGAATCTGGGGAAAACCGCTAGTTTACTGCTGCTGCGTGGGTTTTTGGCAGGTCAGCAGAAAGGCTCAGAGTGATGTGAAGGTCGATCGCACTTATTGTCTCTCAAATTCTCCTTCTTCACATTTACCGATTTTGCCTGTTAAGCTGTAGTGCATCGCCTTAAATTTTACCCCCTCTTTACTCCCTAAATCTTTCAATTTCCCTAACTAACTCGAAGCCAAATTGCATCACACTATTGACATAAATTTGGTCAGATGTCTATTAATAATTCGTAAATAGCTAGGTCTGAAGGAACACAAAGCTCGACAAAAATAATTATCTCTGAAGATAGAAGAACCCCAAATCAAACACCACTAATCTATAAAAATAGGATGTAGAAAAAACTACTTAAAAATTGATTGATGTAATAAATTTTTAAGTAGATTTTAAGATAAAAAAATGAAATTTATGGTACTGAGTATTATTGTTCACGGTGGAGCAAAAACCATCTCAGAAGAGAAGGTTGCAGCCAACAATGCAGGCTGTACCGCAGCAGCAGAAGCTGGTTGGGCAGTGCTGACAAGGGGGGGTACAGCAGCAGAAGCTGTTGAGGCAGCTATCCGGGTTCTGGAAGCTGACCAGACATTTAACGCAGGGTATGGCTCGGTTCTCAACAGTAAGGGAGAGGTAGAGCTAGACGCAGGGATGATGGAAGGCCGTTCATTAGCTTGGGGAGCGATCGCAAATGTTCAAGGCGTGTGCCATCCCATCTCCGTGGCGCGAAAGATTATGGATAAAAAACCCATGTTCTTAGTAGCGGATCATGCAGAACATTTTGCAGCAGAAAGTGGAGCCGAGATGTGTACAAAAGAAGACTTAATCGCAGATGAGCAACAGGAAGAGTGGGAGGAGGAAAAAGAAGTTATTGACCGCCCCAATACCGTTGGTTGTGTAGCTTTGGACAGCAGTGGCACTTTAGTTGCCGGTACCTCAACAGGCGGGACTATGAATAAGCCCGCCGGTCGCGTCGGCGACAGCGCGATTATTGGCTCAGGCTTGTTTGCTGAAAATGAACAGGGCGCTTGCTCGACAACAGGCGATGGCGAGTCCATTATGCCAGTAGTTCTAGCTAAGAGGGCGATCGACATTCTAGCCTCCGGCAAGCACCCAGACGAAGCAGCGAAGATGGCAATTGAGACTCTGGCATCTAAGGTGGCAGGAGAAGCTGGGTGCGTCATCATAGACCCTCAAGGGCGGGTTGGCTGGGCGCATAATTCAACGGACATGGCTTGTGCTTATAGAACCTCAGAAATGGACAAGGTGGCTGTGTTCACTAAGAAAAAACAACTCGTCCATCGTTGAAATTATTGAGGTTGCATTCTCTCTAGTTGGAGAGAGTTAAAATTCCGCAACTAATATCTTATTTCCTAGGTATTAAGTAGCTGGACATCAATAAACTTTTTTTCAATTTGTAGGGCGGGCATTGCCCACCCTACGTTTAATTATGTCGAGCTATTTAGTGGCCGGGAAAACAGTTGAATTCAAACTCGACTTGGATGTTTCTATGAACTCAACCTACGACTTTCCTTACTTTCAAGGCAATTCTCTTTCCGATTTGTTTGCTCCCGATATCACAGATGCACGTTATGCGTTAATTTTAAATTACCCTGCAACTGCCAGTTGGGCTGCTTATCCCAACAGGGAAAAATACTTTATTCAAGACGGCAGCAGTGAAGCCACCAAAACTTCTTTCGACAAGATTGGTCAGAAGGAACCTTGGAAAAATCTGGCAGTGTTAGGCGATGCCATCACAGGAATTGTGATTAATCAGCCGCCGAACTCGCTGATTGACTATTGGCGGGAGCATTTTGGCTTCAGCTACAGCAGTATGGAGATGATAGACTGCTCAACTTATCTCGAAGATCTCAGCGTAAGCGATCGCTTTGACAAACTCATCACTCTATTTCCCTTCGACAATCTCAAACCCGAAAAACACGCCGTCCATCCCGACATCCACTACCACTTACTCAGCAAAGCAACGCTAGCAGAATTAGGCGTGCAATGTCCGAAATACCAAACCTACAATATACATGAAGTCAATCTCGAAAGCATTCAGTTACCAGAGCAATTCCCCTACTTGATTAAAACATCCCACGGACTTTCTGGAGAAGGCACTTATATTATCAAAAGCACCAGCGATCTGAACTACTGCTTGCAGGAAGTGAGGAAATATCTGGATATTAAATTGCTGGATACAATTATTGTCTCGGAATTCGTCAAGAATGAAGTGCAGAACTATTGCGTGCAGTTCTATGTAAGCAAAACGGGAAATATCAGGCTCATCGGCACTACCAGCCAACTTGTCACCCCAGATGGCAACTATTTAGGGGGACTGATTCACTACCGCGAAACCGACATGAGTAGGTTTTTTGAGATGATTGCCGCTATTGCTAAATATGCTCACCAACAGGGTTATTTCGGCGTTATTGGCTTCGACGTGCTGGAAGACTCTGAGGGACAGTTGTATGCCATAGATGCCAATTTCCGAGTTAATGGCTCGACTCCGCTTTGTGTGCAGCGCCATACCTTACTGGGGCTGGGAAAGGAGGTGGCTAAATATTCCAGTGACTGGCGAATGGATGGAACTTTGGAATCGATTCTTGTCACGCTGAAACCCGAACTCGATCGCAAGGACTTGATAATTCTGTCGGCTTTAGAGAAAGTTAAATACGGGAAAATCTACACTGAAATTTACGGGATAGTTGCGGGTGAGGATATGAAGGAAATGCACCACATCGAGCAGAATTTGCACAGTAAGGGATTGCAGCAATCTGGTTAATATGTACTCTACCGATTGCAGCGGTTATGGGGTTTTCCCGCTCATCTGGCGCGCATGGTTCGGTGAGATCGGAAAACGGGCCATCAAAAATCAAAATTGAAGGTTCCATAACTTTGAAGTGACCCGATTCATGGGGTTCGGCAAGATAATGCCACAGTTCGCGAATATCCTCAACTAAATAACACTTTGATTTAGGGGAATTTCGATCCAAAACTCTGTTCCTTGTCCGGGTTCTGATGTACACCACAGTTTCCCTTTATGCTTTTGGATCACAATTTGATAACTAATAGACATCCCCATTCCCGTACCTTTTCCTATCGGTTTGGTTGTAAAAAATGGGTCAAATAGCCGTTTTTTGACTTCCTCTGTGATGCCACACCCATTATCAGCAATACAAATTCTCACCAATTCTGAGTTATACAGACTCGTACTAATCCGAATTGTCTTTTTCTCCACCCGATCTCGCTCATCTAAAGCATCCAGAGCATTTGTCAGAATATTCATAAATACCTGGTTAAGTTGTCCTGCATAACATTCGATCGGCGGCAGATTACCGTACTCTTTAATCACTTCAATCTCTGCATGTGTGTGTCTGGGCTTGAGACGATTTTGCAGAATCATCAGGGTGCTTTCAATGCCTTCATGGATATCGACAGCTTTGAAATCTGCTTCGTCCAATCGAGAAAAATTCCGTAGAGATTTAACAATATCGCGGATACGTTCAGAACCTACTTTCATAGACTTGAGCAGTTTTGATAAGTCTTCGCTCAAAAATTCAATCTCAATATCTTCCGACTTGGCTTGAATCTCCGATACCGGCTGGGGATAATACTTTTGATAAAGCTGTACTAGCTCTAGTAAATCTTGGGTATATTGGCTAAGATAAGATAAATTACCGTGAATAAAATTCGCGGGATTATTCACTTCATGGGCAATCCCGGCTACCAGTTGCCCCAGAGATGACATTTTCTCACTTTGGATGAGTTGGGCTTGAGTCTCCCGTAGTTCTTGAGTGCGTTCTTCTACTTTTTGTTCAAGGGTGTGGTAAGAGTTCTTTAATTCGTGACTCATTTGATTAAAAGATACTGATAAAGTTACCAATTCCTCTACGAGAGTGTCGGGAACATTTTGCTCGAAATTTCCACTGGCGATCGCCTGACTGGCTTGACTCAATCGCCGAATAGGTTTAGCTATCCATTGTGAAGTGATAATTGCTAATCCTGTTGCGATTACCAGTGATAACAGACAAAGAATAATCGTCGTATTTCTATTATAATTTATTTGCTCCATAAAATCAGATTCAGGCACGACGACTACAATTAGCCAATCCAGGCCTCTACCATCATTCAGCGGTAGCAACTGAACAAACTGCCGTTCACTGTTGAGGGTAAATTCTAACTGTTCTGATTTATGAATTTGGTCAAAGTTACCAAAATATTTCTGCAAATATTTAGCTGTCTCCCGCACAAATGGTTCGCTACTTTCCACGGCGTCAATCATCTTCTGATCTTTACCTTGTCCTTTGATTAGTGGCTCTTTTGTGGAACTAGAAATCATTGAACCCGATCGCTCCATCACAAAAGCCTTACCTGTTTTACCAATAGACAAACTTCCCAGAAATTCCCTTAAACTTTCTGAGAGGACAACAAGAGTGGCACAGACACCCAGAAGTTTACCTTCTGAGTCATAGACAGGTTCGCTGGCAGTAATTGCAGGCTTGCCATTGTTGACAATATTCACAAAAATCTTGCTCCAAGTAGGCCTCCCTGCTTTCACAGCAGAAATATACCAGGGGCGTTGGCGAGGATCGTAAGAAGAGTTTACCTGTTCTAGGAATTTTTGCCGATCGCCCCAATTATCCATTTCATAAAAATAAAAATGATAGTTTGTTTCTTGATTACTCGCAGTCATCGCGATTTTTGACTTTCGACGAGTCGCACCCAGATAATATCCTTGGGCATCGCCACAATAGGATGAAAAAACAAAAGGAGAGATTTGTACTTGGGTTAAAAATTGCTTAGCGTTGCGGCCATTCACCATGTCCATGTGGCCCTGTGCAAAAGCGACTGAATTCACACGATTGATATCATGAGGTTTGTTGATATATTGCTTGAGTTCTCCTTCAATGCGTGCTATTAACTCCTGACGAAGTTGAGCCGCCACATCGTTAACCGCTTTTTGTCCGTTGCGTAAGGAAAGCCAACCTGTTAAGCTCACTGCTGTAAAGATTTGTAGAACAAATGGAACAACAAGAACACCGCGCAGAGGAATTTTTAGATACTTCGCAGTTGGAGGCATAGATGATAATCCTTAGCCAATGGTTCTTTGTCTATCATAATATCAATTCATCTAAGCAGCCTGAAGCGGAGCTATCCCGATCGTGAATCGCCCTTTTTGTAGCCCCGTTAATCTGCGGTTAAAAGCGATCGCTTACTGGAAGTTTTTTATTTTTTCGTTGGTCGGTAAATTGACAAAATAGCATATATTTCATAGGTCGTTAATTTTTGCATTCAACTAACAAATCATATTAATAGCTATATTGGTTTATGTAAATGCAATAGTCGATCGCATTTACCAGCCTACTTACTTCGCGCGCACCACCAACACCGAACAAGGAGCCTCAGCCACAACCTCCGCACTCACCGAACCCTCCAAAATCCGCTTTAAACCAGTCAAACCCCGACAGCCGATCGCAATTAAATCCGCTTTATAAATATTAGCCAAACGGACAATTTCTTCGGCCGGTTGTCCCGAAACAATCTCCAATTCGCTCTGGCAAGACAACTTTTCCTGATAAGATTGCAGCAACTTCTCCACTTCTCGGTAAGCAATCTCATCTCCATGAGCGTGAGGTCGATCGACAACCGCGTCAAAATCCGACGTACCAGAACTCACAACATGAACTAGAATCACCTTTGCCGTCGGTTCTAGCCGAAATTGCCCTACAACTTGCAAAACCCGTTCTGCAAGCTCTGAATTGTCGATCGCTACCAAAACAGTATTTAATACCATGCACCTTTAAATCTCAGATACTAGACTTTAAATTTCTCGTTGATTGTCGCCTACTTTCAACAATTTCGCGTTTCCCATTAACATCATTATTACCTACCCATAAACCCGGTTTCTTAACATAATTGCGTCATTTAAGCAAGATACTTGAAGAAACCGGGTTTCTTAAGCCCACAGTGCGTAAGTAGGTAGGTGCAAATAAACTGGACCGCTTGTCACAGAATGTAAAGCTACCATAATCGCAAGAGAATTGCTTCGTTTCACTGCATTTCACTCGCTTTTGACCGAAAAACGAGACGCAAGCCCCTGGCTTCAGACACGGGGATAAGTCGGCAGCGGTTTTAACCGCCTTCAATTCTTGGTATAATTCAAACAGCAAGTAAGAATAACCATCTGCGTGTTGAAACAACCTAGTACGGTGAAATCCCGGCAACGGACATATCCGACTTGATTCGGAATAGTTAAAGGGCAAACAAAAGGCAGGTTGTTGAGCGTACCTATCTGGCATTAGTGGTGGACTCTAAAAGCACAAAAGCTAAAAGTATACGCAAAGTTTGGATTTGTCTAAGCTGAGTGGGTAGAGGCGCTTTGATTTCCACGAGTGAAAGTTCAGATACGAACTCTTCAAGAATCCCCGTCCCTTTAGGGCCCGGGAGTATCAATACCTATGTATTTTGCCACTCATCTACTTAAATCTCGATCGCCAATCTCAAATCTACCATCTAAAACTCACCCTTTCCCTCATTTTCAGTCCGCAGCCGCACCGAATCAGCATGAGAAGGAAGCCCCTCTGCTTCGGCCAAAACATTAATCGCCCTACTCACCTTCTTAAGTGCAGCCGGCGAATATTGAATCAAACTCGAATGTTTCATAAAAGTCTCGACACCCAGCGGCGACGCATAGCGTGGAGCCCCAGAAGTCGGCAAAGTGTGATTCGGGCCAGCCAAATAATCACCTACAGCTTCCGGCGTCGAGCAGCCCAAGAAAATCGCCCCAGCGTGGCGAATTTGCTCCAGCAAAGCCCAAGGATCTGCAACTTGCAATTCCAAGTGTTCGGGCGCAAACTCGTTAGAGAGTTCCGCCGCGGCTTTGAGCGACTCAACTACTACGACTAAACCATAGTTGGCGATCGCCTTTTCTGTTAAAGTTCGGCGCGGGTGATTTGCCAACTGTCTATCTACCTCAGCCACCACTTTCCTAGCCAGCACCGAATCCGCCGTCAGCAAAATTGCCGACGCCATCGAATCGTGCTCGGCTTGAGCCAACATATCCGCCGCCACGTGCACAGGATTCGCCGAACCATCCGCAATAATCAACACTTCCGACGGGCCAGCCAGAGAATCGATCCCCACAGTCCCGTAAACCAGTTTTTTAGCCAGGGTGACGTAAATATTCCCCGGCCCAGTAATTAAATCCACCTTCGGAATAGTTTCCGTACCGTAGGCTAAAGCTGCGATCGCCTGCGCCCCGCCTACCCGATAAATCTCATCAACTCCCGCTTCCTGAGCCGCTACCAGCACCGCAGGATTCATTTTCTTTTCCTGTCCGGGGGGAGTACACATCACCAGTCTCGGCACCTTGGCGACCTTCGCAGGAACCGCATTCATGATCACCGAGCTTGGATAGGACGCCTGACCGCCAGGAATGTAGATTCCCGCTCGATCGACCGGCGTGTAGCGCTTGCCCAAAACAATCTCGTCATCACCAAACTGCACCCAAGACTTGGGGACGCGCTGTCGGTGAAACGCCTCTACCTGTTTGCAAGCCAGCCGGATGGCATTTAATAATTCTTTCGACACCTGCTGGTAAGCAGCATCCAATTCGGCGCCGCTCACCCGTAAATCTTCCACATCTAGGGTCATGCGGTCAAATTCAGCAGTGTAGTGCAGCACAGCCTGATCGCCTCTGCGCCTTACAGCTTGCAGCACCTCCCGCACGGTGGCTTCTTTGTGAACGACAAGTTCGTCATGGGTGCGATC
Organism: Microcoleus sp. AT3-D2; assembly: GCF_036705715.1. Classification (NCBI taxonomy): domain Bacteria; kingdom Bacillati; phylum Cyanobacteriota; class Cyanophyceae; order Oscillatoriales; family Microcoleaceae; genus Microcoleus; species Microcoleus sp. AT3-D2. The sequence continues at coordinate 34,404 of NZ_JAUBVE010000008.1, forward strand.
GCAGATCCGTCGCAGTTCAGCTTGTGCCTCAACCCACTGAGTAATGATTCGCAGCATGGAGATTAGGAATGCCGTCTATAACTTCACTAACATTTGCTTGACAATTGAGGATTTTTGTGGGGTTCTCCTAGAGAAGTAAGCCACCACCAGTCCACAAGCTTAAACCGCGAGAGTCGCGGCATTTTCCAAGGCTTCAGTGCAGCGTTTAAATCTCTGTCGAGGATTTGGCAACACTGAGGACAAGTCACAACCTTCTCTAGGAATTGCCCGCCAGAGAACCAGGTGCCGAGGGAGAGGGTTGGAACGCAGAGGGGGAGAGTGTCCGACCCCGATAATATCCGAGAGGGAGAGTGTTCGAGCGGGAGAATTTTGGTTCTGCCTTCTAGCTTCTACCTTCTGATCCGGCTGTCTTCTACCTTCTACCTTCAGCTTTTTACCTTCTACCTTCGGTAAGTGCTTCTTGCCGAAGCTCAAATAACCCGTATTCTTTGTTATAGCTTAACTTGGATTTTTCAGAGAATGGGATTTTAAGTAGAATAGGTGCTATATTAGTTTTTCCAACACCTGATAATTTTTTTATAAAAAAACGCCAAATTATTGTATACTTGAAAATTGCGCGCAAGAAACCGTGACTTTAACTCGTGACGGTGGAAACACCGCAAAACGCCTCTGTAACACCTGTGTCATACCTTTGGGTATTGTCAGGGGTAAAAAACAGGCAGTTAAATGAGTTAATAAAAAATTATTGCGCGGGCGTCGCCAAAAAGTAGCCACAGACTCAGCTCAATCTGAAGCTCAATCTGAAGCTCAATCTGAAGCTCAATCTGAAGCTAAATCTGAAGCTAAATCTGAGCTAAGGGAGAGTGGCTGTCTCACTCCGCCATTAAAAATCAAGCTTTTTGTGGATCGATCCCGAAAAGGTTGTCCTTCAAAATCCCCGTGTCTTGGGACTGTCTTGAGACTAGGGTGTATCAATGAATACCTACTTCCAGCAACAGAACTATGGCAAATATTAAGTCCGCCGTCAAACGAGTCAAAATCGCCGAACGTAACCGCTTGTACAACAAATCTTACAAGTCAGCGGTCAAAACTTTGATGAAGAAGTATTTCGCTGCCGTAGACAAGTACGCCGCAGCTCCGAGCCCGGAGTTAATGCAAGAAGTCCAGCAGCGAATGTCTGAGGCCTACAGCAAAATTGACAAAGCTGTCAAAAAAGGTGTACTCCACCGCAACAATGGCGCTCGCAAAAAGTCCCGCTTGGCAAGAACCCTCAAGCCACACGAAACATCCTCGGTAGCGTCTTAAGGAAGCAGAAAGTTCGGCAACGAAGCAGTGTACAAGATTGAAGGGATGGATGTTGAGGGAATAAGTTAAGGATGAACAAGTCAAGGGTGAAGAAGGAAGAAGGAAGAAAGAAGACGGAAGATTTTTCCCCCACACTCTCTCCCACTCCCACTCCCAGACTCTCTCACTCCCCCCTCGCCCTATCCCACCAGGACTCTCCCGTATCACCTCTAATCTGCTTCCCCCATGCAGCTCATCGACACTCACGTTCATATCAACTTTGAAACCTACAAATCTGAGTTAGAAGCCATTCGAGAACGCTGGCGCGAAGCTGGTGTGGTTCGGCTGGTTCATTCTTGTGTAGAGCCAGAAGAGTTTGCCGGCATTCAAGCAATCGCCAACCAGTTTGCAGAAGTCTCGTTTGCGGTTGGACTCCACCCCCTAGATGCGGACAAGTGGAAAGACGAGACTGCGAGCCAGATTAGGGAATTAGCAAGTTCGGACTCTAGGGTAGTGGCGATCGGCGAAACCGGACTGGACTTTTATAAAGCTGACGATCGAGAACACCAGTTTAAAGTGTTTGAGGCACAGCTTGAAATCGCCCAGGAACTTGACAAACCAGTCATTATCCACTGTCGCGACGCCGCCGCCCCAATGGCCGAAATGCTGAGGAACTTTTGGCAAACACGCGGGCCAGTGCGCGGGGTCATGCACTGCTGGGGAGGCACACCCGAAGAAACCCAGTGGTTTTTAGACCTAGGTTTCTACATCAGTTTTAGCGGAACAGTCACCTTTAAAAAAGCCTTGCAAATACAAGAATCAGCTTGTATGGTAAATAGCGATCGCATCCTAGTCGAGACAGATTGCCCTTTTCTCGCCCCCGTACCCCAGCGGGGAAAACGCAACGAACCAGCCTACGTCTACTACGTAGCCGAGCAAGTTGCTAAATTGAGAGGAGTTTCTCTCTTAACTTTGTCCCAGCAGACCACCAAAAATGCCTGTCAGCTATTCGGCTTTTCAGTTTAGTTATAGCAGAACAGAGAAACGAGGAAAACAGGTCGATTTAGGAGCCAGCGCTCAGGACAATCCCATTTCTATCCAGCCAGAAAAACCGGATTCATCCTTTATTGGAGATTCTTTTGGCGTTGCCTGTTGCGATCGGATTTGCGTCCTATAATAAAAAGAACCGACCGATCGGGCGTTGGCTTACTATCCGCGACTGCGATGTCGCCCAGGAACTGCCAACACAACGCGAGTACGCTAACCTTCGGGTTCGGTCAAAACTTCACGCAATACCTCAAACTTACACACTCAAACTTACACATCAGAAGAAACTTGGAACCTCAGCAATTTGGCAATAGCTGTCAAGTCAATTTTAGGAGTCAAAAGTGTAGGGAATTCACCCCGGGATACCACGAGATCAGAGCTAAAAGCATCTCGATCGAAACTAAAATCCGCAAAAAAATACTGCGAGCCACCAGCAAAAATAACCGTTGCAGCAGTTGGCAGGCGATCGAAAACATCATATAAATTCTCTCACACAATCCATCAAAAAAACGCAACAAGGTAAAAAAGCCCAGCCTTGGCGCCATGTAAAAAGCTAGAGCCACTGCGGAAAAAGGACCCCCATGACCACTAAAGATTACACAGAATTCGCCTTCACCTTGCCCGATTTGATCGAAATCCAGCGGGCAAGTTTTCGCTGGTTTCTAGAAGCCGGGCTGATCGAAGAACTCGACAGCTTCTCCCCGATTACAGACTACACGGGCAAGCTGGAACTCCACTTCATGGGCAAAGACTTCAAACTCAAGCGCCCCAAATATGATGTGGACGAAGCCAAGCGCAGGGACAGCACCTACTCGGTGCAAATGTACGTCCCAACCCGCCTGATTAACAAAGAAACAGGGGAAATCAAAGAACAAGAAGTATTCATCGGGGATTTGCCCTTGATGACCGAGCGCGGCACTTTCATCATCAACGGCGCCGAACGCGTGATTGTTAACCAAATCGTGCGTTCCCCAGGCGTGTACTACAAATCGGAAACCGACAAAAACGGTCGCCGTTCCTATAACGCCTCGCTCATCCCTAACCGTGGCGCGTGGCTTAAGTTCGAGACAGACAAAAACGATTTAGTCTGGGTCAGAATCGACAAAACCCGCAAACTATCGGCTCAGGTGCTGCTCAAAGCCCTCGGACTTACAGACGGCGAAATCTACGACTCCCTGCGGCATCCGGAATACTTCCAAAAGACGATCGAGAAAGAAGGACAATTCGGCGAAGAAGAAGCTTTGATGGAGCTCTACCGCAAACTCCGTCCAGGGGAACCCCCCACCGTGGCCGGCGGCGAACAGCTCCTCAACTCGCGCTTTTTCGACCCCAAACGCTACGATTTGGGCCGAGTCGGCCGCTACAAACTCAACAAAAAATTGCGCTTGACAGTCCCCGATACCACGCGGGTGCTGACATCGCAAGATATCTTGACAGCGATCGACTACCTAATAAACCTCGAATTCGACATCGGGTCCACCGATGACATCGACCACTTAGGCAACCGTCGCGTCCGCAGCGTCGGAGAACTGCTGCAAAACCAAGTGCGCGTCGGCCTCAACCGCTTAGAACGGATCATCCGCGAAAGAATGACCGTCTCCGATGCCGACTCCCTCAGCCCCGCATCTCTGGTCAACCCCAAACCGCTGGTAGCAGCAATCAAGGAATTCTTCGGTTCCTCCCAGCTATCCCAGTTCATGGATCAAACCAACCCCCTAGCAGAACTGACGCACAAGCGCCGGCTTTCGGCATTAGGTCCAGGAGGTCTGACTCGGGAACGCGCCGGGTTTGCAGTGCGGGACATTCACCCGTCGCACTACGGCCGGATTTGCCCGATCGAAACACCAGAAGGCCCCAACGCAGGTCTGATCGGTTCCTTAGCAACCCACGCCCGCGTCAACCCCTACGGCTTCATCGAAACCCCTTTCTATCCAGTAGAAAAAGGACAGGTGCTGCGCGACAAAGCCCCCGTCTACATGACAGCCGATGAAGAAGACGATTTGCGCGTCGCCCCCGGAGACATCAGCCTCGACGAAAACAACAACCTCTTAGGCGAAACCGTAGCCGTCCGCTACCGCCAAGAATTTACCACCACCACACCCATGCAGGTGGACTACATGGCGATTTCGCCCGTGCAAATCGTCTCCGTCGCGACATCCCTGATTCCATTCCTGGAACACGACGACGCCAACCGAGCACTGATGGGTTCAAATATGCAGCGGCAAGCTGTGCCGCTACTGAAACCAGAACGGCCCCTCGTCGGTACGGGCTTGGAAGCTCAGGCGGCGCGAGATTCCGGGATGGTGGTGGTTTCCCGGATTAACGGCGAGGTGATTTACATCGACGCTACTCGGATTATTGTCAAACCCCTGGCGGAGGATGCCGAATCTAATTCCAGCGAAGAACATTTCCTGATTCGGGAATACGACGAACTCAAAGTCAAACAGCCATCGGTTTGGAAGCAAAAATATGCTGGGTGCATCGAACACGAACTGCAAAAATATCAGCGTTCTAACCAGGATACTTGCTTAAATCAGCGTCCTTTGATTTATGAGGGCGATCGTGTCGTAGCAGGTCAAGTGCTCGCCGACGGTTCCTCCACCGAAGGAGCAGAACTCGCTCTGGGTCACAACATCCTCGTAGCTTATATGCCTTGGGAAGGCTACAACTACGAAGACGCCATGCTCATTAGCGAGCGTTTGGTGTACGAAGATGTCTACACTTCGATCCACATTGAGAAGTACGAAATCGAAGCCCGCCAAACCAAACTCGGCCCCGAAGAAATCACCCGCGAAATTCCTAACGTCGGCGAAGACGCGCTGCGCCAGCTAGACGAACAGGGCATCATCCGCAAAGGTGCTTGGGTAGAAGCCAGCGATATTTTGGTAGGCAAAGTCACCCCCAAAGGCGAATCCGACCAACCGCCGGAAGAAAAACTGCTGAGGGCAATCTTCGGCGAAAAAGCCCGCGACGTGCGCGACAACTCTCTCCGCGTCCCCAACGGCGAAAAAGGCCGCGTGGTAGACGTGCGGGTTTTCACCCGCGAACAGGGCGACGAACTGCCCCCCGGCGCCAACATGGTCGTCCGCGTCTACGTAGCTCAAAAGCGCAAAATTCAAGTCGGCGACAAAATGGCCGGCCGCCACGGGAATAAAGGCATCGTCTCCCGGATTCTGCCGATGGAGGATATGCCCTACTTACCCGACGGAACTCCCGTGGACATAGTTCTCAATCCCTTGGGCGTACCGTCGCGGATGAACGTAGGTCAGATTTTTGAGTGCTTGCTGGGATGGGCCGGCGAAAATCTATCGATGCGGTTCAAGATGGTGCCTTTTGATGAAATGCACGGCGCCGAAAAGTCGCGGGAAACCGTACACGGCAAGCTGCAAGAAGCCCGGGAAAAAACAGGCAAACCTTGGGTGTTTAATGAAAAGCACCCCGGCAAGACTATTGTCTACGATGGCAGAACTGGTGAACCGTTCGATCGCCCGATCACAGTCGGCATCGCCTATATGCTGAAACTGGTTCACTTGGTAGACGATAAGATCCACGCCCGCAGCACAGGCCCTTACTCGCTGGTAACGCAGCAGCCTTTGGGCGGCAAAGCGCAGCAGGGGGGTCAGCGGTTCGGAGAAATGGAAGTCTGGGCTCTGGAAGCGTTCGGCGCAGCTTATACTTTGCAAGAGTTGCTGACTGTCAAGTCCGACGATATGCAGGGACGGAATGAAGCGCTGAATGCGATCGTCAAAGGCAAAGCTATTCCGCGCCCCGGTACGCCGGAATCTTTCAAGGTGCTGATGCGGGAGTTGCAATCTTTGTGCTTGGATATTGCCGTGCACAAGGTGAATACGTCCGACGAGGGCAGTGAACACGTTGAGGTGGATTTGATGGCGGATGCTGGAGGCAAGCGATCGCCCTCCCGGCCTACTTACGAATCCCTTTCTCGTGACGAACTTGACGAGGATTAGGCATTAAAGATTAAAGATTAAAGATTAAAGATTTTTTGACAGCATTCAATTCTTTAATCTTTAATCGGCAATCTCAAATTAAAATGCCTCAGCAGTGGTACGAACACTGCTGAGGCGAATCAACGCTCTAAACAGGAGAGACGCTGAACATGAATATTGTAACAGTTGTCCCAGGAATTCAAGGAGAAGTTGACCGGGCGACGGGCTGTATTAATTGGCAAGGGAGCAAGTTTGGCAACGGTTACGGGCGCAAGTGGATCGATGGCAAAACAGTATTAGTCCACCGTTTAGTCCTCGAATCAAAAATAGCAGGATTCCTCGGTTCCGGTTATTTTGGTTGCCATACCTGCGACAATCGAAGCTGCATCAACCCGGCACATCTGGTAGTAGGTACTGCTGCTGAGAATACCGGGCAGATGATTGGGCGCGATCGCAAAACTCCCAGACGCAAAAGTATTCCCGGTATTGGCATATTGTCGATCGCACAACTACGGGAAATTCAGACTAAATATTTATCTGGAACCATCAAGAACCACCTAGCAAAAGAGTATGGAGTACAACATGAAACTATTACTAAGATACTTCAAACAAATATTCCCGATAACTTCACTACAGTTTCGCCAGGTTTTTTAGGAGAAATTCAAGACAACGGCTGCATCATTTTTCAAGGCTCAAAGGACGGTCAAGGCTATGGCAGGTACTTTAAAAATGGGAAATCGAAATCAGTCACTCGTGCTGTTTTAGCAGAGAAATTAGGATGTGAAATTCCCACTTCAATAGATGCTTGTCATAGCTGCGACAATCCCAGTTGCATCAATCCAGAACACCTTTGGGCTGGTACTCGCACTCAAAATTTGTTAGATGCTTCTAAGAAAGGACGCACTCAAGGAAAAAGTCATCCTCTTTCCAATGCCAAATTAGATTGGGAAAAGGTGCGAGAAATTCGACAAAAGCTAGCAGCAGGAGAGAGGATGAAGGATGTAGCACAGGAATACAGTGTCGGCCGCAAAACCATACACGATATTAAATATCACGTCACTTGGAAAGAAGAAGGTCAAGAGGTTCCAGTTCCCCGCATGGGTGGACATCTCGAACGCAAGCTAACTTTTGCTCAAGCTATTGAGATCCGAGAACGAATTCAAGCCGGAGAATCCATTGCTAAAATTGCTCAGGAATTGGGGGTATCCAGAAATGTCATTTCTGATATCAAAAGGAATGTCACATATAGAGGAGAATAAAATTGATTTAAGCCGCAAAACAAGCCAAAAAAAAAGATAAATTACCACAAATAATCGACTGTAAATCATCAATTGGAGTCAAAATGGCTAAAATAGAACAACGCTTTGATTACGTCAAGATAGGGTTAGCTTCACCAGAAAGAATTCGACAGTGGGGAGAGAGAACTTTACCCAACGGTCAGATAACCGGCGAGGTGACAAAACCAGAAACAATAAATTACCGGACATTAAAACCCGAAATGGACGGCTTGTTTTGCGAGCGCATTTTTGGGCCTGCAAAAGATTGGGAATGTCATTGTGGGAAGTACAAACGAGTTCGCCATAGAGGGATTGTTTGCGAAAGATGCGGTGTTGAAGTAACTGAATCTCGCGTCCGCCGCCATCGCATGGGTTTTATCAAATTAGCAGCTCCAGTAGCTCACGTTTGGTATCTCAAAGGCATCCCGAGTTACATGGCAATTCTGTTAGATATGCCGCTGCGAGATGTCGAACAAATCGTCTATTTCAATGCCTACGTTGTCCTAAATGCAGGTAATGCAGAGAAGCTGCAATACAAGCAATTGCTCACGGAAGATGCTTGGCTGGAAATAGAAGACGAACTTTACAGCGAAGATTCCACACTCACAGGTGTAGAAGTAGGCATAGGTGCTGAAGCTTTGCAAGTTTTGCTGCAAAACATTCCGCTAGAAAGTGAAGCGGAAAAGTTGCGGGAAGATATTGCTAATGCTAAAGGTCAAAAACGGGCAAAGTTAATTAAACGCTTGCGGGTAATTGACAACTTCATCGCTACGGGCTCTCAACCCGATTGGATGGTGCTCAATGTGATTCCGGTGATTCCCCCCGACTTGCGGCCGATGGTGCAGCTAGACGGCGGGCGTTTTGCAACGAGCGACCTCAACGACCTTTACCGGAGAGTAATCAACCGCAACAACCGCTTGGCGAGACTGCAAGAAATTCTGGCGCCGGAGATTATCATCCGCAACGAAAAGCGGATGCTGCAAGAAGCTGTGGATGCGCTGATTGACAACGGTCGCCGGGGCCGGACAGTTGTGGGGGCAAACAACCGCCCGCTGAAGTCGCTGTCGGACATTATTGAAGGGAAACAAGGTCGCTTCCGGCAAAACTTGCTGGGGAAACGGGTTGACTACTCTGGGCGTTCGGTGATTGTGGTGGGGCCGAAACTGAAAATTCATCAGTGCGGTTTGCCGAGGGAAATGGCGATCGAACTTTTCCAGCCTTTCGTCATCCACCGCTTGATCCGCCAAGGATTGGTCAACAACATCAAAGCTGCCAAAAAACTGATCCAGCGCAACGATCCCAGCGTTTGGGACGTGCTTCAGGAGGTGATTGAAGGACACCCGGTAATGCTAAACCGGGCGCCGACCCTCCACCGTTTGGGGATTCAAGCCTTTGAGCCGATTTTGGTGGACGGGAGGGCAATTCAGCTTCACCCGCTAGTCTGTCCGGCTTTTAACGCTGACTTTGACGGCGACCAAATGGCCGTGCACGTGCCTTTGTCTCTGGAATCTCAGGCGGAAGCGCGCTTGCTGATGCTGGCTTCTAACAATATTATGTCGCCGGCAACAGGAAGACCGATCGTTACTCCTTCTCAAGATATGGTTCTCGGTTGCTATTACTTGACAGCCGAAAATCCTGACGCTCAAAAAGGAGCAGGTCACTATTTCTCCAACCTCACCGATGCGGTTGTAGCTTATGAACAAGGGGTGGTTGACTTGCACTCTTATGTGTGGGTGAGGTTTCAAGGTGCTATAGAAAACACAGAACCTGAAGGAGAACCGCTGAAGGTGGAACGTTCTACGGACGGTATAGTGACCAAGGAATACAAGTTCCGCCGGGTTCGGGAAGATGGGGAGGGGAAGGTGATCAATCAGTTCATTCGCACTACTCCGGGTAGGATTATCTATCACCAAACGATCGAATCGGTGATTAATAATTAGGAGGTAATGCGTAGGAGGTAAGGGGTAAGGGGTAAGGGGTAATAACTGACAAGTAATCGCTAACAAATAGTGATTGAAACTAGAAAAATTACACATTACTACTTACTAATTACCAATCAATACGGTTCAGTTAAGGAAAATTGTGGCGAAATGTTGGGTGGGGTGAAATGTTGGGTTTCGTTCCTCAACCCAACCTACGCACTACTGCCCTCTGCCTCCTGCCTCCAATTTCTAGCTTGGCTGCTTTCATTGAGATACTCTCGTTACCAATTACCAATTACTACTACTCAGAAAGATGACAGAAAATAAGGAAATTGTTTTTCGCAATCGAGTTGTTGACAAGGGTCAGCTCAAAAAGTTAATCTCTTGGTCTTTTATGCACTACGGAACGGCCCGTACAGCGCAAATGGCCGATAAACTCAAAGACTTGGGTTTCCGGTTTGCGACACGAGCGGGAGTTTCGATCAGCGTAGACGATTTGCAGGTTCCCCCCTCAAAACGATCGCTCCTAGATGCAGCCGAAGAAGAAATCCGCATCACCGAACAAAAATACACCAGAGGCGAAATCACCGAAGTCGAACGCTTCCAAAAAGTAATCGATACCTGGAACAGCACATCAGAAGACCTCAAAGACGAAGTAGTCAAAAACTTCCGAGCCACAGACCCCCTAAACTCGGTCTACATGATGGCATTCTCCGGGGCGCGGGGAAACATTTCTCAAGTGCGACAGCTAGTCGGAATGCGCGGATTGATGGCTGACCCCCAAGGCGAAATCATCGACTTGCCAATTAAAACCAACTTCCGCGAAGGACTCACCGTCACCGAATACATCATCTCTTCCTACGGCGCGCGCAAAGGCTTGGTAGATACAGCGTTGCGGACGGCAGACTCTGGCTATTTGACTCGTCGTTTGGTGGATGTGTCCCAAGACGTAATTGTGCGGGAAGTGGACTGCGGTACTCAGCGGGGAATTCGAGTACGGCCGATGACGGACGGAGCAACAGTGCTGATTCCCCTCAAGGACAGGCTGCTAGGGCGGGTGTTGGCTAGAGATGCGGTGCACCCCAAAACCGGGGAAATCGTGGCCTACGGCGACGAAAAAGCCGTCCGAAATCAGCCAATTACCGATGAGTTGGCGACGGAAATTGGTAACGCTGGGGTGGCAGAGGTGTATTTACGATCGCCCCTGACTTGTGAATCTACCCGATCGGTTTGTCAGCACTGCTATGGCTGGAGTCTCGCCCACTTGAAAATGGTGGACATGGGAGAAGCGATCGGGATTATTGCAGCTCAGTCGATCGGGGAACCGGGAACCCAGCTCACCATGCGTACCTTCCACACAGGCGGCGTATTCACCGGAGAAGTCGCGAAACAAGAACGCGCCCCCTTCCCCGGCGTGGTGAAATTCAAGAACTTGCGTACTCGCTCGTTCCGCACCAGACACGGCGAAGAAGCACTGGTGGCAGAAAACAACGGCAAACTTGTATTTGAAGGCGACGGCTTTGAAGAAGGGAAATCCGGCGCCAAAAATCAAAAACTGAAAATCGAATTGGCGATCGTCCAGGGTTCTACTCTGATGGTCAAAGACGGACAGCGCGCCATTCCCGGTCAAGTTTTGGCAGAAGTGCCGATCGTCGGTCGCGCCGCCCGCAAAACCACTGAAAAAGTCACTACAGACGTGGCTTCCGACTTAGCCGGAGAAGCGAAGTTTGCTGATTTGGTGCCAGAAGAAAAAACCGACCGCCAAGGGAACACAACCCGCACAGCCAGCAAAGGCGGGCTGATTTGGATTCTCTCAGGAGAAGTCTACAACTTGCCCCCAGGCGCGGAACCGGCAGTGAAAAATGGCGATCGCATTCCGGCCGAAAGCGTGATTGCCGAAACTAAACTCGTCTCCGAACACGGTGGCGTAGTCCGCATCGCTGACCCCAGAGAAATTGAAATTATCACCGCCCAAGTCCTGCTCGACCAAGCAGTCGTGCGGGCCGAAAGCGCAGGCGGCCGCGACCACTACACGATCGAAACCTCTTCTAAGCAGCGGTTTTCCCTGAAGACTGCTCCTGGGAGCAAAGTGATTAACGGGGAAGTGGTGGCGGAACTACTCGACGACAGCTACCGCACAGCTACAGGGGGCATTGTCAAGTACGGCGGGGTGGAAGTCCACAAGCGCGGCAAAGCTAAACTTGGCTACGAAGTCGTGAAGGGGGGGACTCTGCTCTGGATAGCGGAAGAGTGCCACGAGGTGAATAAGGATATTTCTCTGCTGCTGGTGGAAGATGGTCAGTACGTAGAGGCCGGTACAGAAGTCGTTAAGGATATTTTCTGCCAAACCAGCGGGGCAGTGGAAATCACTCAGAAAAATGACATCCTCCGGGAAATTGTGATCAAACCGGGCACACTCCATGTAGTTGACCGCCCGCCGCTAACATTTGGGGAAGGTCAAATCGTCAACGCCGGTCAAGAAATTTTCCCAGGCTTGGTTGCCGAAGAGTTGGGCTATGCCGAGTATATCGAAACTCCCGAGGGCCCGGCTTTGTTGCTGCGGCCTGTGGTGGAATTTCCAGTCCCGGATAAGCCGCCGGTGCCTTCTCAGACAGCGCTGAATGAGTCGATCTCTTTGAAAGCGGTGCAGCGACTCCCTTATAAGGATGGGGAGCGCGTCAAGTCTGTCGAGGGATTGGAACTGCTACGGACTCAGCTTATTTTGGAAATTGGTTCGGGAGCTCCGCAACTGGCGGCAGATATCGAGCTACTGCCGGATGAGGATGATGCTATGGCTTTTGGGGCGGACGGTTCGGGCCCGGCTTGGGGTTCGCCTGAAGACGTTAGTGCGTCGCAAGAGTTGGCGGTGGCTGTGGCTGATGGGGGCGATCGAGTTTCCAAGACTTTCCGCTTGCAGCTAGTCATTTTGGAATCGCTAGTGATTCGGCGGGATGTGTCTGCTGATCCGACTCAGGGCAGCACTCACACGCGGCTGTTGGTCGAAGATGGGCAGTCGATCGCGCCCGGGGCAGTAGTCGCTCGCACCGAGATTCTCTGCAAAGAAGCGGGTATCGTTCGAGGCATCCGTGAGGGGCATGGCGAACCAGTGCGCCGACTGTTGGTGATGCGAGATGCGGATTCTATTTCGATCTCTGTGGCGGGTACGCCGGATGTGAGTCCGGGTCAACTGCTGGTAGCCGGTACCGAAATAGCTCCGGGGGTTGTTCTCGAAGAGTCCGGCCAAGTTGTGAAGGTTGTACCTGCGTCGGAGACAGAATCGGCGAAACTCTTGCTCAGGGTGGCTCGTCCTTACCGGGTTTCGGCCGGTGCGGTGCTGCACGTAGACGACGGCGACTTGGTGCAGCGGGGTGACAATTTGGTGATTCTGGTGTTTGAGCGGGCAAAAACTGGGGATATTATTCAGGGTTTGCCACGGATTGAAGAACTTCTGGAAGGGCGGAAGCCGAAGGAGGCCTGTATTTTAGCCAAGCGGCCGGGGACGGCTCGCGTGGTTACGGATGACGATGTTGTGGAACTTGCGGTAATTGAGGATGATGGCCGGATTGAGGAGTATCCTTTGTTGCCTGGTCAAAACCCGATCGTTTCCGACGGACAGCGCGTAGGCGTCGCCGAAGCTTTGACCGACGGGCCTGCTAACCCTCACGAAATTCTGGAGGTGTTCTTCCACGTGCTCAAGGAGCGACAGTCTACTTTTGAGGCTGCCTTGGAGAGTTTCCAACAGGTGCAGACGTTTTTGGTGAATGAGGTGCAGTCGGTTTATCAGTCTCAGGGTGTGGATATTTCTGACAAGCACATCGAGGTGATTGTCCGCCAGATGACCAACAAAGTCAGGATGGAAGATGGCGGCGATACTACTATGCTCCCCGGCGAGTTGGTAGAATTGCGGCAGGTTGAGCAGGTGAATGAGGCGATGTCAATTACTGGTGGAGCGCCGGCGGATTATACTCCGGTGTTGCTGGGGATTACTAAGGCTTCGCTGAATACTGATAGCTTTATTTCTGCTGCTTCGTTCCAGGAGACTACGCGGGTGTTGACTGAGGCTGCGATCGAAGGTAAGTCTGACTGGCTGCGCGGGCTCAAGGAAAATGTGATTATCGGTCGCCTGATTCCTGCGGGTACTGGGTTCAATGCCTATGAGGATGCTGGGGTTCAGGATGCGGGTTTTGATGGTGCTGTGTTTGATGACGACATCCACGATTTACAGGAGGATGTGGTACTTGATGACCGATCGGCGCGCCGTGCTTATACGATCGAGAGCGGTTTTGAGATCGGGCGCCCGTCTGATCTTGAGCCTGATGAGGATTTTGAGGAAGTTGAGGTTGATGACGACGATTTTGTCGCTGAGACTGAGGATGATGCCTTGGGACCGGATGTTGACGATGATGACGATGATATCGGTTTTGACTTCGATGAGGACGAAGAGTAATCATAGTTTTGAGATTGCATGAATGAGTGAACAGCGTTGCGCTCGCTGAGGATAATTTGGTTCCTCGCCGCAACGCACACTTCGATTTCATGAGTTAAAAAATCTCAAATTTTCCCTCACTAATTCAAAGTCTGAACTCATAGCATTGTGTAATCGGGACATTCAAAGGAAGAAGGAAGAAGGAAGATTCAGAGTTTAAGCAAACTTTGTAATTCTAGAGTTTTAATTGTTTGTTAGTTCAAACAAACAATTCTTTCTTCCTTCTTCCTTTTTACTTCTTCCTTCTTATTCCTTCTGCATTTATGGTTCACTCAATCAGGCAGCAATGCCTTGATTTGATTAACAAACTCTTGATGGTCTACCACAGGTTTAGAGATGTAACCGTCGGCACCGCTTTGATCCAGAAATGTTTCTTTATCACCAGCCATCGCGTGAGCAGTCACCAAAATAATCGGCAGCGAGGCCGTTTGCGGGTCAGCTTTGAGCAGTTGAGTAATCTTAATGCCGTCAACAGATTTGCCTTGGTACACGCTGCGCGAAAGAGACACATCCATTAAAATCAAATCAGCTTCGCCGTTGGCAGCAATCTGCATCACCTCTTCAACATTTTCCGTGTGCTTCACGGCTAAGCCCCCCCGCTTAGTCAGAATTTTGGAAAAAACCCGAGCATTAACCAAATCGTCCTCTACAATCAGAACGGTTTTCATAAATAAATATGGGAAGTATAGAAACTTTGTGACTTTAGTCCAAAGAGGAACACGAGACGGGGACTACATTCCCCGTCAAAAATGCAGAGTTTTTAGCGCCATCAGCCGGGAACCCTGCAAAACCCGTATGTATATCCTTGAGCCACTAGCTGTGAGAGGGTTTACAGATGCCTAGAAGCATCCACTACCATCATTTAGACTACTACACACAGACAGTTTAGTTGTTTTTTATAACTAGACCTGGCACTGGTGAGAGTCTCAAGATTCTCAGGTAGCAGGTTTCTAGTACAATCCAGGACGCATGGACGACGCCTCGCAACCTAGTTTTTGCTCGTTTCGGCGGGCTATAATGAACTATTGCTATGAAAATACCCGGTTTCTGACTACCCGTGCGTCCTGGACTTATAGTATCCTCTCTTTCGGTCAAGCCTCCGGCTTCTACCATTTTAGATTTTAGATTTGAGATTTTAGATGGGAACTGATTGACTGGATATCAATTTGGATCACGGGTCTACAGTTGCATTATTTTTTGAACTGCTATTAGAGCCGGGAATGTGTGATAATTATTTTCCTTCTTCCTCACTAGAATCAAGCCATGTTTATTCACATACTCTCGTCGCCACAGTATTCGGAGTAGCGAATCTAGCGGGGATTGTTGGAGATTTTTAATTCTCAGTTTTAACCCCTCAAAACGGCTTAAAATATCGACGCTTCCGTTCATCTAGTGGATGTCAGACTAGGAGATATCGCCCGGAGAGCTTTTGACTGATGAATTCATTAATATCGGCATTTTTGACCCTCTCAGCGAGTCTCCGCCACGTTCTATTGTTGAATAAGCCCCGAACTGGGACTTCAGTCATAGTCCAGTCGCCTCTACACGATCAGAACAAGTACCAGTACCAGAGATATTCCAATTCCGCTTACTTTTCTTTTTTAATACTTTCGGAGTCCATCACGCTTGCCAAAATACGATAAGCTCGATCATCGTCAACCATTGCTGCTTGATCCACGCTACGGCTGTACCGAGACGAGATCAATCCGGGGTTTCTCCTGAATAAAATATTTCTTCGTGTAGATGGTTATTCCTAATTGCAATTAAATTCTATCATAGATTGACGGGGACTCAAGTCCCTCGTGACGCTTTCCTAGGAACAGCTACAGCCTCACTACGTTCTGAGTTTCTGGCATTCCGTGTTCTCCTGTGAATCAACCTTCTCACGGCAGAAGGTAAATAGACAGGTAGGCGCAAAGGTCGGCAACATAGAGGTTAGGGTAAGAGTGGAGAGTAAGAGGCAAGTGCTGCCCGTCTTCGGGACTCTGATTCTGCTTTCACAAGTTAAGTTTATTTTTATTCTTCAACAGGGCGGTTGGGTCGAACTTTCGGTTCGCCTGCGGCAAAGGCTTTTCAATCGAGACAGGCAACCTCGGCATTATTGACAGAGGCTGTTTTCACTCAGGAATTAACGGACACAAGGACTCATGGCTAAACAACTCAACCTACTTTCCGGGCAAGTAATTTCTACGCCTCTGCACGCCGAGATGCAGCAATCGTACCTCGAATATGCCATGAGTGTGATCGTCGGGCGAGCTTTGCCTGATGTCCGCGACGGTTTAAAACCAGTTCACCGTCGAATTTTATATGCGATGCACGAACTCGGTCTGACGCCAGACCGACCTTACCGTAAGTGCGCCCGGGTAGTTGGAGATGTTTTGGGAAAATATCACCCCCACGGCGACCAATCGGTTTACGACGCTCTGGTACGCATGGTTCAGGAGTTTTCGAGCCGCTATCCTTTGCTTGCGGGTCACGGCAATTTCGGTTCGGTGGACAATGATCCGGCGGCTGCTATGCGCTATACGGAAACTAGGCTGGCACCGATCGCCCACGAAGCTATGCTAACCCAAGTCGGCGATGCAACTGTTGATTTTACTGCTAACTTTGACAGTTCCCAGCAGGAACCGACGGCGCTGCCTGCTCAGTTGCCGTTTTTGTTACTCAACGGGTGTACGGGCATTGCTGTCGGGATGGCAACTAATATCCCGCCGCACAATTTGGGGGAGGTGGTAGACGGTTTAATTGCTTTGATTGAAAACCCGGAACTATCCGACGAGAAGTTGATAGAACTGATTCCGGGCCCTGATTTTCCAACCGGAGGGGAAATTGTCGCTACAGAGGGCATTGTTGACGCCTACACTAAGGGTCGAGGCAGCATTGCGGTCAGGGGTGTGGCCGGGGTGGAAGAGGTGCCAGGTAATCGCAAGGTGCGTACTAAAACGGCGATCGTGGTGACGGAGTTTCCGTTTCAGGTAAATAAGGCGGCTTGGATTGAAAAGGTGGCGGAGTTGGTCAATGCTGGCCGCCTCGACGGTATTTCTGATTTGCGTGACGAGAGCGATCGCGAAGGGATTCGAGTGGTGATTGAACTCAAGCGGGAATTTACCCCTGAAGCGGTTCTCGCTCGCCTTTACCAACAAACTGACCTGCAAACAAATTTTGGGGCGATTTTGCTGGCAATTGTCAACGGTCAACCGCGACAGTTGACGCTCCGACAATTGTTGCAGGAATTTCTGGATTTCCGGGAAGTGACTCTTACCCGCCGCTACAATTACGAGTTGCAGGCTGCAGAACGCCGCTGTCATATTGTCCAAGGCTTAATGTTGGCTTTGACAAATCTCGATACAGCGATCGACATTCTCAGAAATTCTCCTGACGGCTCTACTGCTAAGCAAACTTTCCAAGTTCGCCTCAATTTGAGCGAAAGTCAAGCTGATGCGATTTTGGCGATGCCTATGCGTAGGCTGACTGGTTTGGAAAGGCAAAATTTGCAGTCTGAGTTTGATGAGTTGATGGCTAATATTCAAGAATTGCAGCGGTTGTTGAGCGACAGACGGGAACTTTTGAAGGCTTTAAAGAAGGAATTTCGCTCGCTAAAACGCAAGTACGCTGACCCCCGCCGCACTAAATTCGCTAATGGAACTGCACGCGCAGCAAACGCCGAATCACAATTTGCTGGTAAAAAAAATTCTGGGGTCAAGCAGTTGTCGCCGGCAACGATTCAGCCGAACTTATTGCCCGTTCTAGAGCCAGAGGAAACTATTGTTGAATTTTCGCACAAGCAGTACGTGCGACGGTTGCCAACTGGGGAAAAGCCACGCTCGAAAAGTCGCGAAAAATCGGTTTCAGCTTTAGAAAAAAATGAAGATTTTATTGTGACGGCAAATCTGACGAAAACCGATCGCACTTTGGTCGTCTTAACTCCTAACGGCAAAGCTTATCCGCTGAAAGTGGCCGATATTCCTAGTAGTAGCGCCAAAGACCGGGGAACGCCGATCGTTAGTTTGTTGTCGCCGAGTGCTACTAAAGACAGTGCCGATCGCGCTTTGTCGGAAATCACAGTTGCACACTTTATTTTGCCGGAAAATTCGGAAGCCGCGGATTTAGTAACTCTGACTCAGCAAGGAAAAATTAAGCGCTTGGCGATGCAGGAATTTGCTGATTTGACTAATCGTGGCGTTACTGTTGTTAAACTCAAGGAGGACGATCGGCTGCGCTGTGCGAGTCTGGCTAAAGTCGGGGAACAAGTGGCAATCGCCACTTCAGGAGGCCGAGTCCTCCGGTTTGAGATTGATGATGAACAACTGCCGCCAATGGGCCGCGCGGCCCAGGGTTCTCAAGTAACCAGGTTGCGGAAGCAGGAACAGTTGGTGGGTTGCATCACTCTCTACCCGGACGACAGTCTGGTGCTGTTTTCCGAGTTGGGGTGGGCAAAACGAATGCCTGCAGGTTCTGTCAGACTTACTAACCGGGGCGAAATTGGCACTCAAGCTTTTCGTTTCTCCGAACCTAAAGATGCTTTAGTTGGCTTGCTGCAGGCTGTTCCGGGTACGGATGTCAAACTTTTTACTAATTCTGGCCGCCTGCTGCGATCGACTATTGATGCTATAGCTTTTTGGGGGAAAGATGCTGCGGGCGATCGAGTTTTTGACCTCAATCCGGGTGAAAAAATTATCAAAGTTATCAGCAGTCAATAGTCATGGGGCATGGGGCATGGGGCATGGGGCATGGGGCATTAATCAGATTTGTGACCTCTGACTTCTGACTTCAACATCCATCCGTTAAATCATTTAAATCCTGTACACTGCTCGTTCCCCAACTTCCTCCTTCCTTGAATATCTCAATTACCAATGCCCAATTCCCAATGCCCAATTCCCCATGCCCAATTCCCCAATCTAAAATCTAAAATCTAAAATCTAAAATTGTTTAATGGCGCAAGTTGTATTAGAAAATATCTACAAAAGTTTTCCGCTCCGCCCAGGAGAACAGGAAAAAGAAGCAAACACCGCCGCAGAAAGTGTCTCGCCTATAGCCGAGCGCCCTGCGTCTAACAGCGTTTTGCGGCGCATTAACCTAACGGTCGAAGACGGGGAATTCATGGTGTTGGTGGGGCCTTCTGGCTGCGGAAAAAGCACTTTGCTGCGATCGATCGCCGGTTTGGAAGTTTTGACAGCCGGCAATATTTGGGTTGGCGATCGGCTGGTTAACGATTTGCCTCCTAAAGACCGAGATATCGCTATGGTATTTCAAAATTATGCTCTCTATCCTCACTTAACAGTTTACGATAATCTCGCCTTTGGATTGCGCCGCTCGGAAAGGGAGAAGGAAGAGGGAAGAAGGAAGAAGGAAGAAGGAAGAAGGAAGAAGGAAGAAGGAAAAGGGAAGAAGGAAGAAGGAAGAGGGAAGATACAAGGAGAAGAAGGAAACATCCAGAAGATAGAAAAGATCAGGAATAAGGTAGAAGAGGTTATTAATAATTTACCTTCTCATTCTTTTAAAAATCATCTAATTTATCCTTTGTTTGAGGACTTTTTAGGAGGAGCGACTCGCAAGTTGCCTCCGGGTTTGCGCTATTTGTCGGAACGGGAAAAGGCTGTAGGAAAACGAGTCCGAGAGGTAGCTGAATTATTGCAAATAGAATCTCTTTTAAATCGCTTGCCGAAACAACTTTCGGGAGGGCAAAAGCAGCGGGTAGCTTTGGGTAGGGCGATGGCTAGGAATCCTGAAGTTTTTTTGATGGACGAACCGCTATCGAATCTGGATGCAAAATTGAGGGCGGAAACTCGATCGCAAATTGTGCAGTTGCAGCGACAGTTGGGAACTACAACTATTTATGTGACTCACGACCAAACTGAGGCGATGACTATGGGCGATCGGATTGCTATTATGAAGGTCGGCCAGATTCAGCAAGTAGCTCGACCTCTAGAGCTTTATAACAAGCCGGCTAATCTATTTGTTGCTGAGTTTATCGGTTCTCCGCCGATGAATTTTTTGTCGGTGGAATTTAGTGCTCCGCTGTTGATTTCTCACCCGCAATTTCGCTTTACTTTACCGGATATTTGGGCAAAAAGTCTACAACAATATGATGGGCGAGGGCTAATTTTGGGCATTCGGCCGGAACATCTGAGCATTAACCCTCCGGCTACCAAAAATCTTTCGGTACAAGTGGAAATTGTAGAGGCTTTGGGACACGAAACTTATTTGGGGGTTTGTTTGACGGATGCTCCGGCGGTGCGGATGCAAGTGCGGGTTCCTCCTGAGCGATCGATCCGAGTTGGCGAGGAGCTTTGGTTGGCCATCGCCCATGACAAGATTCACTTGTTCGACCCTGATACCGAGTTGGCTATTTTTCCTCGTTAGGCAAAATCATCAAGGTCGATTCCCTCCGGGATAGCTTCGCTTCACGACCCTTGTGACCGAGGTCACTAATCACAAGCTTGCATTTTTATCAAGGAATGTTATATTTATTTACATAAGCCTTACACAAGTTAACGAAAGGAGTTCGCACTATGCAAGAACAAAAACGCAACGCTTGGAACTGGGGCTTCAGCGAGGGAGCCGAAAACTGGAACGGTCGTTTGGCGATGATTGGTTTCTCTGCCGCGGTCATCATCGAATTGGTTTCCGGTCAAGGCCTGCTTCACTTTTGGGGCGTGATGTAATTTTCTAGTTAAGAATTTTGTGACACTGCAAAGCTTGGGAGTTCCGTAACGGACTCCCTAAATTTTGACAGCGCGATTTGGGCAGCAAATAGCCACTTGCTCCGGGCAGTTAGCAGCACAAAATTTAACCGCTATAACTCAAACCGGGGCGGGGGGTCTCCCCCCCAAAAAAAAGAGTGCGAATCACTCTTTTGGGTGATGCTAGCAAATTACTCTAGCGGATATATTCCTTTAAGATGCTGTTGCGGTTGGGATGGCGCAACTTCCGCAGGGCTTTAGCCTCGATTTGGCGAATCCGCTCACGAGTGACGTTAAAGATTTGACCAATTTCCTCCAAGGTCTTCATCCGTCCGTCATCTAAGCCGTAACGCAACCGCAGTACATCCCGTTCTCGGGGGCTGAGAGTATCCAAAACGCTTTCCAAGTCTTCCCTGAGCAGGTTTTTCGAGACTTGATCTTCTGGTGTTTCTCCGTCTGATTCAATAAAGTCTCCCAGACGCGAGTCTTCCTCTTTGCCGATCGGAGTTTCTAGAGATATAGGCAACTGTGCGGACTTAGCAATGAACCGCAACTTCTCGATCGTCATCTCCATGCGGGTAGCAATTTCTTCTTCCGTCGGCTTGCGACCCATTTCCTGAGACAGGAGTTTGGTAGTTTTCTTGATCCGCGAAATGGTTTCGTAAAGGTGAACCGGTAGGCGGATAGTGCGGGATTGGTCGGCGATTGCCCGGGTAATGGCTTGACGTATCCACCAAGTTGCGTAGGTAGAAAACTTGTAGCCTTTTTCGTGATCGAATTTTTCAGCGGCTCGGATCAGACCCAAAGAGCCTTCCTGAATCAAATCTTGGAAAGACAAACCGCGATTCATGTATTTTTTGGCGATCGATACCACCAAACGCAGGTTTGATTGCACCATTTTTTCCTTGGCCCGACGGCCGACGTGAAGTCGGTGACGGAAGGCAGGAAGTGCCATATCTACAGCATTAGCCCATTCGCTGTCTTTGGGTTCGCGGTTATACTCTTCGAGCAGTTGTTCTCGAACTCGCTCTAATTCCAGCAAATCTGCAATCTTGCGCGCTAGTTCAATCTCTTCGTCAGCTCGCAGCAATCTAATCCGACCAATTTCTTGGAGGTAAAGACGAATAGAGTCTTCAGTATAATGCTTTTTCTTTGCCTGAGCCCGGCGGCGGGCTTTGGCGCCTTTGCCAGATTTAGTGTCGTCCTCAGATTGAGAGTCTAAGAATTCTTCTCGATCGTCTTCTTCGTCGATAAAGAGTTCTAACTCGCTCTCAGGTAGAACGCTTTCGGCGCTCCGAAGCAACTCGATTGTTTCCATTTCCGGTGTAATTGTGGTTTCGAGTACGGTGTTAGCCTGGATCATGCCGTCTTCCTCATGCTCCTGAATTAAAGAATAAATAACAGTGGAATAGTGTCTGTTTGTAGTTTAGACAAGTTAGCCAGTATTGACATTCCCGCAGGAAAAAATAGTGGGATTTTCGGTCTGCTAGCTGAATCTGTTACCGAAACTGCACCAGTTTTATGACTCAAAGTTCGAGTTCGGGTTTGAAGCAGGCAGCGCATTCAATTGATCGCCGATTTTAACATCGCGACCTTAAATTGAGCTAGCGGCTTTTTCTTTCGGAGCGAGTTACCACATCATCTGCAATACCTTGCCCAGAGAAGCAAACCATGAAGTACGATCGATCGCACTTCCAAAAATACTGGCTTTTTTACTCGGTACTTCGAGCTTTTACCCCTACAAGTTTTCCGGCACGGAACCCTCTAACTTTTGTATTGGAGGTGTCGAACTTTTGATTCGCCTTGCTTTGACTCCGGTTGTCAGACATGACAGTTGCACGGCAAATTTTCGCCACCTTGGATATCGGTCTGCTGGCTCAAATGCAACAGCAGAGGGTTGAAGCACCAAACGGGGAGAATTGGATCTTGCAAAGACCTTCCCGATTGTAGCCTTTCTCACAAAAAATGGAAGTTGTTTTCCATTGTTTGTCAAGAACTAGGAAAACTCTGTCAGCTTAGCTTGACAATACTAACTCATGTCCGGCTCTGCTAAATCCTGAGAACGGCCCGCAAAAACTTTGGCACGATCGAACGGCGCTGTTTTCTGCGTATATCTGGGTGAACGGCTGCGGCGTAGTTGGCCAGACACTTAACAGACAATTTTTGAGTTGCCCAAATTGGAACCAATACAATCCGTGTAGATACACCCATCATTACCCTGTTTCCCTGAATTGAATCATACGCAATCTGCGATTGAATAAAGCTCGTAGCTTTAGTTTTAAGCCGGCCACTCTGGATTAGAGACCGACTCTGACCCCCAATGAAGCGTTGCGGGTTGAGTAGTGCAACAGGGGCTTTCATTGTTAAGTTAGCTCAAATCTCAGAAATTGGGTTTAATTTTAACGTTAAATCACATTAAGTTCTTAACGTCACATTCTTATTTAAGCAGTTCGACACGAGTTTGTCGCGTCAATGGCAAAAACCACCAGGATAAATTCTACTGAGAGTTAAGCAGCCACGCAACTCTCGGCTGCGGATTTCTCTAATTTTTTTGGCTTTCGGTTCGCACTTACGCGATCGCACGCTCTCACAAACCATACAATTCGCCATCTCTCGGAAGTATAACTTCACGATTCCTTTAAATATCTCATGGCAGCGTGAAGATTCTATAAAGCCCTTTAATTAATTTTAGATAGGATTCCCCAATTGTCTTGATAATTTCAAGCAGACGCAAAAAAATCGTAAGCGGACGTTGATGCAACTGTCTGCCAATGATAGCTCCGCCATAGAAGAAAAATTTACCCAGTTAGCGATGTGCTTGCTATGGTTAGAGAAGGCATAAGCTGCAGGATGCGCTTAAAGATTTGAACCGATAGGAGGCTAGTGCGATCCTCAAAATTTTGTTATTATTTACAGCGTGTCATCAGAAAGCACAGAGCCGCGCTTTATCCTCTACTGGGGTTTAAATTATGTGGCTTGAGCGTTAGGGGATGAAGCTATCAAGAAAAATTTACGCTCCGTGTCTATATAGACAACCCAACGAAGGTTTACTAGAAAGAATGCACCTTCTTGAGAGAAAGATTTAGTAATTAATCTGGCCGATATTACGATCTCTTTATAGCGCCTGTTTGCAGTCAGGACTTCAGTTTTTTTTATATTTGTGAATAAGCACTAAAGTCCTGACTGCGAACTTAATGTAACCGCGAGACAAATTACTGCTGATTCCGCAGGCGAGGGTTAACAAACTCGTTTAATCCTTCCCCTACCAAAGATAGTCCCACCACCATTAAAGTCATCGCCAAACCGGGAAACAAAGCCGTCCACCAAATGCCAGTAGGTAGTGCATCTAAAGCTAAACGCAAGTCGTGTCCCCATTCGGGAGTTGCTTCGGGAAGTCCTAATCCGAGAAATCCTAAACCTCCTAATGTTAAAATTGCATCGGCCGCGTTGAGCGCAAACAGCACCGGTACGCTTTGAATCACATTCAGAAACAGGTAGCGCGAAAGCACTGTCCAAGTGTCAGCACCCATTGCTCGCGCAGCTTCGACAAATAATTCGGTTTTGACGCTGACGGTGTGATTCCTGACGACGCGGTAGTATTGAGGGATGTAGGAAATGCTCAGGGCGATCGCAGCATTAAAAACTCCTTTTCCCACTACAAACGCTAGCGTCAAAGAAAGTAGCAGCCCCGGCAAAGTATAAATTGTATCCATTAAAAATAACAACACTCGATCGAGCTTACCGCCCAAATAACCGCTAACCAAACCTAGCGGGACACCGATAAACAAACTCAAAGCAGTGGCTAAAATTACCACTTGCCAAGCAGCCCGAGAAGCAAACAGCGTGCGGGAAAATACATCGTAGCCACTGCGGCTAGTACCAAACCAATAATTCGCCGACGGCGGTTCGTGGATAGGGTTACTCAAAGCCTCGGTAGGATTTTGCAGCCATCCCCAAGCTTGCATAGCTGGAGACAAGGTGGCTACCAATATAAACACGACAGTTATTGTCAAACCTGCCCACATCATTTTCATTGACAGGCTTGACGGTGAGGCACTGTTGAGAAATCGCGGCAGTCGGAGGCGGCTTTGAGCCATAATGACGATCGACCAAATATAAGACTTTTAGATTTTAGTAGCACTCAGGCGAAAAAACCCGGAACAGTCAATCGATTTTAGATTTTAGATTTTAGATTTTAGAGGCGACCCCACGGATAAATGCTCTTTCTTGAGGATTTTCGATTTTCGATTTGGGATTGATTCCACGAATAAATCACGTGGCGGATACCCTCAAAAAATTCCTGGTCAAAAATCCTCTTTCTCATTCGCCAAACACTCGCAACAAACCGGGTTTTTTCGGGGGATGCGGCTAAAAAAAATCGGTTTATCCCCTGCACGGGACTTGCGCGCAGGAGATAAACCGGGTTTTTGGCAGGTGGGACGCAAGTTGAGTTTAGGTGAAATTTCTCTTGGCCAACCTCAAATCTAAAATCGATCAAATTCCTACAAATTACTGGCAATTAACTCGCGGTACTGGCTTTTTGGCTTAACTCCTTTGAGATCAGCTACCAAATCTTTGTCTTTGAAATACTGAATCGTCGGCGTACCAATCACGCCAGCATTTTCAGCAATTTCTGGATCTTCTTCAATGTCAATTTCCACGTAGTGGATTTTGCCGTCGAACTCATCTACTACTTTGCTCAAAATCGGCTTGAGGCTGTGGCAAGGCCCACAACTCGGAGAGGCATATTTGACCACAATCAGTCGATCGCTATCGTGGAACAACTTCCGCAAAGCATAACCTCCTTCGTGGCGCGTGTCGTTGATATCAAAGTTCTCGCTGGTTTTGCGAACTTTTTGAGCTTCCGGCGCTGCTGTGGGTTGCTCGGATTCCTCGGTTTGATGGAATTCCTGCGTTAAACCCTTGACTGACAGCCAACGTTCTGCCAGCATCGCACCCATACAACCGCTGCCGGCCGCAGTGATTGCTTGGCGAAACTCGTGGTCTTGCACGTCGCCGACGGCGTAAACTCCCTCGACGCTGGTTTCTACCGAACCGTGTTTGGTGGCGATATAGCCTACTTCGTCGAGTTCTAGCTGACCTTGGAAAAGTTGAGTGTTGGGAGTGTGACCGATCGCATAAAACAATCCTTTCACCAGCAAATCGCTCTCGGAGCCTGTCTCGATATTTCTAATTCTCACCCCGTCCATTTTGCCGCCCGCTTCACCCAAAATATCCACTGCTTCAGTGTTCCAGTGCACGGTAATTTTGGGATTGCTCAGCACTCGGTCTTGCATGGCTTTGCTGGCGCGCATTTGATCGCGCCGCACCAGCATATGTACGTGAGAGCCGTATTTTGTCAAATAAATAGATTCTTCCGCTGCTGTGTCGCCCGCGCCGATGACAGCTAAGTCTACTCCTTTAAAAATTGGGGTAGCGCCGTCGCAAATCGCACAGGCCGAAATGCCGTGACTCCAAAATATGTGTTCGCTAGGCAGCCCCAGCCTTTTCGCCGTCGCGCCTGTAGCGATTACTATCGTGTGGGTTTTGATTTCTCTATCTTCCGATCGCACTGTAAACGGACGCTCGCTCAAATCTACGTAAGTTACATCTTCTGTGTATAATTCTGCACCCCAGCGCACTGCTTGAGCTTTCATTCGATCCATGAGTTCCGGCCCGGTGATGCCTTCGGGAAAGCCGGGAAAGTTTTCGACTTCTGTGGTGGTCATCAGTTGACCGCCGGGGACGCCTCCCGCTTGGTAGCCTTCAAACACTACGGGTTTCAGGTTTGCCCGACCTGCGTAGATTGCTGCGGTGTAGCCTGCAGGGCCTGAGCCGATAATTACTAGGTTTTCTACGGTTTGTTCGGTCATAGCTATTTACTTAAACTCATAACGACTTCGTTTTACTAATTCTAGCAGAGTTCGATCGAGTTTGGTTTGATGCCATTGTGTGATCGAGCATCTGTATCTATTGTTGAGGGTTGATCGGTCTTCGGGGCAATTCCAGCTACTTTAATAAGCAAAAACAATCTAAAAGTCTATTTAGTTTTAAATGTTCGATCTATTTTGACCCCTCAAATCTTAAGAAAGTCTAAAGACGACTCAAATTATTGACATCATTCTCAATTATTTTACCTATTTACTTGCTTTGAGGCTTGTGGTAGGATTTTCACAATCCAGGCGTCTTATGACTAATTTGACTTTTTGACGCTGAAACCTACTTAATTCATAAAATTAGCAAACTCTTCAAATGTAATAAGTACAATTATTTATGCAAAATCAGCATTTTATGGTTTAAGAATTGTAACGGAGATTTTGCCAAATTTGACAAAATACAGTATTTGTGGTAAGCAAGGGGCGAGCGGGGGAAAATTAGAAGGAAATTTTTAACCGCTTCGGAAGCACAGGCGGGACGCCCGTGCCACGATAAACATAGAATTTTGTAATTGTGTTTAGATGGAGAAAACCAAGATATTGTTTGTGTGCAGTCAGAATAAGTGGAGAAGTTTGACTGCCGAGAAAATATGCCAGAAAGTTAGTGGCTACAGCGTGCGATCGGCGGGAACGGAAAAAGGTGCAAGAATTAGAGTAACTGAGGGTCTTGTCGGTTGGGCAGATTGGATATTTGTGATGGAGAAGAAGCATGGCGATCGACTTCGCAGCAAATTTCCCGAAAGTCTCGAAGGCAAGAAAGTTATTTGCCTGCAAATCCCGGACAATTACCAATATATGGAACCGGAGTTAGTCGAGATTTTGCAGGCGAAACTGAACCCCTATATGGAAATGCCAGATAACGAGATAAATTTTATGCAGCGAGTTTTGGAACCGGAAGTGATGGATTCCTTGGAAGAGGCGATCGAATACGATTCGATGGATTTTGCTGAGGTTAATGCTGCTTTTGCTCAGAGTGCTGCGGCGTTGGGGCCGGTTTTTGGAAACGTTTTGGATGCGGGGACGGGTACGGCGAGAATTCCGATCGCCCTTTGTCAACTCCGGCCAGCATGGAAATTGACTTGCATTGATTTGTCGGCAAATATGCTGAAAGTCGGGGCCCAAAATGTGGAAAAGGCGGGCGTGCGATCGCAAATTACTCTCGAACTGATCGATGCTAAAGCCATGCCGTATCCAGACAGTTATTTTGACATGGTGATTTCCAACAGCATTATCCACCATTTGCCCGATCCGCTGTCGTTTTTGCAGGAAGTCAAGCGGGTGTTGAAGCCACAGGGAGCAATTTTTTTGCGGGATTTGCTGCGGCCAGAAACAGCGGAAATCAGGGATAATTTAGTCAAGCTGTATGCGGGAGATTGCAACGCGCATCAAAAACAGTTATTCAGCGATTCGTTGCAAGCAGCATTTACGCTGGATGAAGTTGAGGAGATGATGCAAAATGCCGGGTTGGATGGGTTGAGGATTTATGAATCTTCGGACAGACACTGGACGGCAGAACGTGCTTGGTGCGAGTCTTTGTAAGCACGGGACGATCGCCCGATAAAATTTTATACGCAGTATTGCACACCTTCAAGCTAAATACTTGTCTAAATCCGACCAACTGCGAAATCGGCCCAGGACGCTTCTATTGTCAATTGGGAAGCAGGCGAACAATAACCTAGGAATTGAGACGCTGTTTGTAAGGCATAATCGATTCATGCTCCTTTCTGAAATTGTCTAATCAATTTATTGTTTAGTCAAGATGCTTAAGCATCTTATATAAAAAATGTGCGATCGAGGTTATGCCGAAAAAGCCCATTCCGCGACCAGAAAATGAAGAGTCACATTTGAAGAAGCTCAGGGAAGAACTGGAGATGAGTCAGGAAGATTTGGCGCGAGAGCTTGGCGTTTCGTCGCAAACAATCAGTCGTTGGGAGTTGGGGAAGAACGTACCCACGTTTACCGTCAAGCAGATGAAAGCTTTGGAGAAATTGCTCGCTAGCATCGGCAGGTCGATCGGCGATTTGCCAGATAATCTGTAATGGAAACGATTACTTTGGGGATGCGAGCGCCAAGACTGTAAAATTTAAAAGGGCGATCGATGTCGAACATCAGGTTTGCTTGTTCGCTCCGCCAACAACTTAAAGGGCTACTTTAGGCTTAGGGCAATGGAATTACGCGGCGCATGAAATTGCCACTAATACCTTGATCCAACCACTCTTCATCCAACCACTCAAGTACATCGGGTTGCCAGTAGGCAGTTGCTAGCGGTAACCAACCAAGAAAAGAGCCCATTCCACCGCAAATCGAGAATCCGCAATCTCCGCCTCGGACTGTATGTTTGTCGCTAATTATCTCGCAATCGTAAGGATTTTGGGCGATGTTGAGTCCGAAAAGGTTGGGCTGCAAGTGGAGTTTCCAGTCGCCTAGATTGTTAGTTGGGTAGAAATCGCTAGGACTGAAGTCTCCCCAGCGAAATAAAGTTGTGCTTCTTGCACCGCAGGCATACTCCCATTCGTCGAAAGTTAGCAAACGGAGTCCTTCAGCCGCCAATTCAGTCGCTATGTCTTCCTGCGTCTTGCTAATAATTTGCCAAGCCGCAACCGAACCATCCTTACCGCGATCGAATCCGTATCTATCGCCACAATTAACACTCGGACTGTCGGGAAAATCTTGTAATAAATTCTGGATTTTAAGTTCCTCCGAATTAATTGCCTCTAGACCGATTTTTGTTGGTTGAATTTCTACAAGCATCGGGGCAATTGCCACCTTTCGAGAAGGTGTAGTGACGCTTTGTACGTAAGAGTAGATGTCTAGAACGAACCCGTACTCCTCAGCAGTATCTTGAAATAATTCTATTTGCTCGTCTGTCGGGCGAAAGTTGTCGGCTTCGTATCCGATTTGGACTTCAGCCCCTGGCATCAGAGAAAATAAAGATCCTCCATACTCAAAAATGGCAATAGAGAGTTCGGGGCCGCCATCAGAGTAAAATCGCAAACCTTTAAAAATTACTGACTGTGGCAGATGTGTTGCTAATTCCTCTGAGTAGCGATATTTTTGTTCTTCGCTCAATTTTTGCCATTCCTGCAATTCCATAAGCCAAAATTTCCTCAACTCAACCTCTTCTACTTATCTAATTTTATAGCATCTAAAATTACTCGATCGCGCCCTCGGTCTTTAGCATGATAAAGCGCGCGGTCTGCCGCTGCAATCAAGTTTTTTTTGTGCTGCGGGCGATCGAGGAAACGTACTCGCTACCCCCAAACTCAGCGTCACGCGAGAACACACCTCCGAATTAATGTGTTCGATTTCTAGTTCTTTGATCCACACTCGAATTTTCTCTGCAATCCAGACAGCTATTTCAGGCGAAGTCCGAGGCAAAATTACTGCAAATTCTTCGCCTCCGTAACGGGCTACCAGAGTCTCGTCCGAAACTTCGCCTGTTGAGTAATTTACCGCGGCTAAAATAGCTTGGGCTACCTGCTGCAAGCAAGCATCTCCTGCCTGATGTCCGTAAGTATCGTTGTATTTCTTAAAAAAGTCAACATCACATAAAATTAAAGATATTTCTGCTGCTTCTCCCAATTCTTGCCATTTTTTCTCTAAGTATTCGTTAAAACAGTGACGGTTGGCAACCTGAGTTAAGCCATCTAAGTTGGCAAGGCGATACAGTTCGCTATTAGCTGCTCTTAATTGAGAATTAGCTGCTTCTAGCTGGGATTGCGTAAGCGATAAGTTGTAATAAAGTTCGCTTATAAACCAAGTAGCTTGTTGGTGAATTTGAGATAAAGCTACCCACACTTGATGCACGTCTAACAATCGGTAAACTTGAGGTTCTAACTGTACAACAATTGGCTCGTAAATTAGTTCAGGCGGTCGCTGCATGACTCGCTGAGCTGCCAAGACAATTAAGGTTAATCCTGGTAAAGTCAAAATATCGGTTTGAGCTATTTGATACAAGGCTATAATCGGTCTGCAAGCAAATATATCTACTCCGTAAGGGCGGCTCATGCGTTCCATAAATCGCCGACGCGATATCATCCCTAAAAATTCCCCATTTACGGTTAATATCACTCCCGGAAGCAGCGGGTGAGATTGAAAAAACCGGGCTACTTCTTTGGCGAGATATGAGGATTCAACCTGAAAATTGAATACAGCTAGATCCTTAAGAGTAGACTCTAAAGATAAATTTTTGGGTGAGTTTTTGGGCGAGTTAGACGGTTCAATAAATTCAACAGACACAGCGCAGATCCGAATAAATAATAAAGAAGCAACAAAGCTAGTGTCAGATATTAACTTATACTAACATTTATTTATGAGCAGTCACTGTATTCTTGACTACACTGTTTATTTCAAGGGATAAGCTGCTGCGTTAGCTTCTGCCTTGCCTGCATTGCATTACATTGATTCATCCTCACTCAATTAGAGAGCTGTTGAATTATTATTCATTTTTTTACTGTGGGCTTTTTGCGTCGTAAGAAAAAGATTTCAGAGCCATTCCTTAACTCATTCACGGCGCTCACAAACTCAAGAAATCTGGTTTTTATTTAAACCGAGTCGAAGCTGTAATGAGGTTTTGCGTAAAAAAAAACGAGGTTTCTGTCGCTGTTCTCAACTCAAAACTCAAAACTCAACCTTCCCTCACCACCCCCACGTTCCTGGCCCTCCCTTAAACGGGCCGACAATATCTTTGGTAATCCAGCCGCCGTAAAAATCCCCAGGTTGAGATTGCACTAATTCCCCGTCCACATAACAGGCATCCATCTTGCTCGGATAAAAAGCCACATAATCTTTAATAGCTGCAAAAACCTGATTGGGATTGGGATAAAACCAAGCCGCATTTACTACTTCTTTCGACTCTACCGTCACAGTGTAATAACCGGCTTGTCCCTTCCACTCGCACCAAGAG
The DNA here is from genome assembly GCF_036705715.1 of Microcoleus sp. AT3-D2. Taxonomy (NCBI): domain Bacteria; kingdom Bacillati; phylum Cyanobacteriota; class Cyanophyceae; order Oscillatoriales; family Microcoleaceae; genus Microcoleus; species Microcoleus sp. AT3-D2. The sequence goes on from NZ_JAUBVE010000008.1 coordinate 65,892, forward strand.
CCGCGTAAAGTTTTGTGCAAATATTCCATTTTGATGTCATCGGGGCAGATATAGTAGGCAGGAGGGTGGCTGGTCTCCAATACCCGCTGAGGACGGCGCGTGTCGGCGATCGTCACTCCATTAAAAATTATCTGTACGTGTTTGGTCGATTCCTCAAGCCGAGGGGGACGCGGGTAATCCCAAACAGACTCTTCACCAGGGCCGGGCTCTATTCGATCGAAATTCATTTGCACAATTTCCCCTGCAAAAAAAACAATTAGCGACTTAGCATTACAATTTAATGTACCCTTAATCGAGTCGCTGCTTCAGAGCAAACCAGCTTTCCTCAAATCTTCGTCATATGAGTATTCGCGGTATAGATGTTTCCGACTACCAGCCCAATGTCAATTGGCCAGCAGTTGCCCGGGATGGTATTACCTTCAGTTTTGTCAAATCGACCGAGGGTGCAACGTTCGTTGCCCAAACTTTCGCCCGCAATTGGGCGGCGATGAAAGCGGCGGGGATTCAACGCGGTGCTTACCACTTTTTTCAACCTGCAAGCAGCGTTCAAGGGCAAATAGATTTGTTCTTGAAAACTGTAAAACTCGAAGCCGGCGATTTGCCACCAGTCTTGGATATCGAAACTACAGGCGGTTTGAGTGTGGATCAATTGTGCGATCGAGCCGCTATTTGGTTAGAAGCAGTCGAAAAAGCCACCTTGATGCGGCCGATTATCTACACCTACCCCGGTTTCTGGGACAACCTGGGGACAAAACGGTTTGCAGATTACCCACTGTGGATTGCTCACTATACCAGTGCTGAGGAACCTTGGGTTCCCGGGGGCTGGAAAACTTGGACTTTTTGGCAGTACAGCGACAGCGGCAGCGTCTCCGGCGTATCGGGCAATGTAGACACCAATATTTTTGAAAGCGTCCGAGAAGGCGCCCTAAGTTATAAAGTTGCAGACATCCAGAAGGAATTAAGAATTAAAGGTTTCTATCAAGGCGCGATGGACGGTAAATTTGGAGCTACCACTACAGCGGCGCTCATCTCGTTTCAGAAATCTCAAGGTCTCAAGGCAGACGGTATTGCCAGCCTCAAAACCTGGGCCGCTTTGATGCGAAAATCTCCCAAAGTAATTGTCCCTCCTCCAGCGCCGACACCCGTCCCGCAGCCGACTCCTGCTCCGACTGCCACTCCCATCTCAGACGTGCGGCTGACTCAGGTATTCTCGTCTTATCAAGCTAAGGCTAGCCAAGATACGGCCTTAATTTGGCTGCAAAGTCAAGTTTCTACCTCTGTTTTAGGGGAATTTGCTCAAAAATGGCGGGCAACTACCTTACCTCAAGACAGTAATTTGCGATTGATAGATGTGGGAAAATTTTATCGCGGTTTAGCACAACAAGACCAAGCTTTAGATTGGCTGCAAAAACAAATTTCTCCGGCTATTATTACCGAGTTTGCACAAAAATGGCGAGCTCAATCTATTGTCAATAATTCTCCGATTCGGCTGATAGATGCGTGCAAATTTTATCGGGCCGCACCCCAGCAAAACCAGGCTTTAGATTGGCTGGAAGGGCGAATTTCGCCGGCCATTCTCTCGGATTTTTTTCGCAGGTGGCAGAATGCCAGTCGATTATAGATTATAGATTTGAGATTTTAGATTGACTCTACAGATGAATCTTGTGATGTAAAATTTTAGAGGGGAACTCTACTCTAAAGATGAGTGTGGGAGCGATCGATTAGATTATAGATTTTAGATTGACTCTACAAATAAATCTTGGGATTTTAGAGTTTTTTTAGATGGAAACTCTACTCTAAAGATGAGTCTGGGGGCGATCGATTTGAGATGTGAGCTTTTTAATTGGAGATTGACCGAAAGCATCCAGGATACAAGCCCCCGGATTCATTCCGAAAGCAGACTCAGGACCCAGAAATAAAAAACCTGTATCCGATGAAACTTGCCCCCCGAATTTATCCGTGGGGTCAAGGCTTCAAATCTAAAATCTAAAATCTAAAATCTAAAATCTAAAATCAATTGACTCCCCATCGAAATTCGTCAAATCCTCTCCCTCTTTGCCCGCATCCCCATCGGACTCTCGAACATAACAGACAATCTCTGGCTTAGCTACAGCTTACTCCCATCTTTGACGCCAAGAGAATTATCTGATAAAGTTATAGCGACTATCAAGGTTTTTTAATCTTATTGGGAAAAATCCAGGGCCGTGCCGAGTTTGTAAGCTGCGCCGAAAATAGCGCCTGCACTCCAATTACCCGCGATCGAACATTTAAAACTAAGCGGGCAGCCTGTAACAACTATATCTATGGAAATCCCCTTTAATACCACACTGTTGATTGTCATGACCGTCATCTGTGGCATCAGCGCTCAAGTTCTCGCCGCCTATCTGAAAGTTCCGGCGATCGTCTTTTTGCTGTTGTTTGGCATTTTAGCCGGCCCAGACTGCTTGGGAGTGCTGCACCCGAATCTGCTGGGCAGCGGTTTGGAAGTTATGGTATCCCTTTGCGTAGCTTTAATTCTGTTTGAAGGCGGCTTGAATTTGGAATTGCGAGATTTGGGCAAACTTTCCGGCAGCATCCGCAATTTAGTTACCGTAGGCACTTTAATTACCCTAATAGGTGGCGGAATGGCCGCACACTGGTTGGGGGAATTTCCCTGGCCGATCGCATTTCTGTATGCTTCTCTAGTAGTCGTCACAGGCCCGACAGTAATCGGCCCTTTGCTCAAACAAGTATCTGTTGACAAAAAAGTTGCCGCCTTGCTAGAAGCAGAAGGCGTTTTAATCGATCCAGTCGGGGCAATTCTGGCAGTATTGGTGCTGAATATTATTTTAAACGGCAATGCTGATTTGCTCGTTTTGTTCCGAGATTTAATCGTGCGACTCTTCGTTGGCGCACTCGTCGGAGTTGTGGGAGGTTGGCTGCTGGGATTCCTTCTCAAGCGATCGCAATTTCTCTCCGAAGACCTCAAAAACTTAGTAGTGTTAGCCAGTTTATGGGGATTTTTCGGCTTAGCAGAAGAAATCCGCAGTGAATCGGGACTGATGGCAACAGTCCTCTCCGGCATCGTCCTCAGAGCCGCTGCTGTGCCGGAAGAAAGGCTGCTGAGGAGGTTTAAAGGTCAACTGACAGTCCTGGCTATTTCCATGCTGTTCGTGCTGCTGGCGGCTGATTTATCCCTCGCTAGTGTGGTCGCCCTCGGTTGGGGAAGTTTGTTTACAGTTTTAGCTTTAATGTGGGTAGTGCGGCCGATCAACGTTTGGGTGTGTACTTGGAACAGCGGACTGAATTGGCGGCAGAAATTATTTGTTTGCTGGGTAGCGCCGAGGGGAATTGTATCAGCGTCGATCGCATCTTTATTTGCAATTTTGCTCACCCAGCGGGGAATCAACGGCGGCGACTCGATTAAAGCCTTAGTCTTCCTAACAATTATTATGACAGTTTTCGTCCAGGGACTAACGGCCGGACGGATGGCTCAACTTTTGGGCGTCACCTCAAAATCGGCAACCGGTGCTGCAATTGTCGGGTCAAATCCTTTGAGCAGATTAATTGCTCGCTTGTTTCAAGAACGCGGAGAATCGGTGGCAATTATTGACACGAACCCGGAAGCTTGTGCACAAGCAGAACGAGAGGGTTTGCGGGTGTTTTTGAGCAGTGCTCTGGACCACAGCGTGTTAGAAGAAGCCGGACTGGAATCGATGGGAACTTTTTTGGCAATGACTAACAACGGCGAGGTAAACTTAGTGTTAGCTCAGCGAGCAGCCGAGGAGTTTGCACCGCCGAGGGTTTTGGCAATATTCCCCAAAGATCCGCAAGCAAATACGCCTGCAAATCCGACTAAAATCAATCAAGCCTTCGTCTCCGATTTGTCGCTGAAGGATTGGAACGAATATTTAAGCGATGGCGAAGTGAAATTGGGGGAAACTGAGTTAAAAACAGAGGGATTGCAGTTTCAGATTGCTCACTTACAAGCTTTGGTTAAAGTCGGGGAGTTGGCGCCGTTGCTGGTGGAAAGGCAGGGATACTTGCAAGTAGTGTCGGCGACCCAGATTTGGCAAGCAGGCGATCGAATTATTTATTTGCTGTACGATCGCAAACCCCAATTATTGAAAAGATTGTCTGGTTCGTCGCAGTCTCGCTTGACTTTGGAAAAGCATCAGGTAGTTGAGAAAGTGCCAATTCCTGCTCCGGTTTTAGAGGAGGTTTTGGAGTCAGCAAAAATAGTCCCGGAGGATGAAATTTTGCAGCCGCCAGTTTCGCGGTAAGGGTTAGTATTCCCGATCGTACTCTGTAATCTGCTTGTGGCGATCGTCCTTACTCTGCCTCCCCAATCAAAGTAAATGCCGCCCAATTTCGCGGCTGGGGATGAGTTTTCATCGTGGTTAACATTGCCTGCCGCAATGCCTGTGCTTTGTCGGGATTATTTTGCAAATTTTGATAAAACGACTGCATCAATTCCGATGTCGGCGCATCGGGAACCGCCCATAAAGAAACAATCACGCTGGGAACGCCTGCCGAAATCAAAGCGCGTGACAAGCCAATTACCCCATCCCCGGTAATTCTGCCGAATCCAGTGTTGCAGGCACTCAAAACGACTAAGTTTGCTTGCAGTTTCATGTCAAAAATCTCTTCTGCGGTCAATAAGCCGTCATCTTTGCCAGAAGGAGCCAGGGCGATCGCACTTCCCAATCCGTTTACATCATCCAGCAATCCATGCGTTGCCAGGTGAATAATCGATGCTTGGGGCATTTTTTGGACGATCGCAGCTTTTGTCCCTTGAGCGCCTAAGATCGCTTGAGTATTGAGCAGAGGGGCGATCGCGATCGCTTCAGCTTCAGCCCCTGGTAGAGGAGACAATTGCTGTTTCGGTTCTCCCAGAGAGAGAGACACACTCGGCATCGTGGGATTGCCCAATACTAGAGCCGGGCCGCTGTTAGCTGGCTTCTGTGCTAGCTTCTGTCGTTGTTGTCGAGTCAAATCCAATACTTGAATCGAGGGGGCTGTGAGAATCGTGTGTTTTTCGATTAAGTAAGTGCCGTTGGCATCTTGCAGGGCGGGAAAAGGCACCTGGAAAAGCGATTTTTGGGGAATGAATATGACATGGGCATTGGGGTCTTTGGGGAGGAAGCTGGCAATGGGATCGATCAGCAGTTGATGCAGTGTCGGTAAGTCGGGTTGGGGTTGGGTGGAGCCAAGACTGCTGCGACTGCGAACAGCTAGGAATTCTTGATTGCCAATAATTAAGTTGGCTAGGGAGGCGTTGTGTTTTTGCCAGAGGGGTTTGAGGTCTACCTCGCGGAAGGCGATTTCGCCCGTGGGTTGAATCACCCAAATGTAAATCGCAGATTCTCGCCCTACTTGTTTGCCCTGAATCTCGAAGCTGTCATAAATGATGGAATACTGCACCAAAGTGGCGTTCTGTGCTTTGGCGATTTGTCGGATTTGATCCTGGTTGGGAGCAGAGGCGATGACCGGATTGGCATCACCAGTTGATAAACGCTCTGTCAGGAGATCGACAAAGGCACGAGCACGTCCCCGTTCGGCAATTTCTAAAGCGGCATTGGGGTTATTCTGAGCTACCCGGACTTGTTGTAAAGTCCCATAAGTGCGAGCTTGTCTTTCAAAGATGGAGACTTTATTCGCGTCGTTGGAGCCGAGCATTTGACGCATCGATTCCCAAACTTGAATCCCATTGACGAGCATTTTTTCAGCTTCTGTTGGGTTGCCAGCCTTTAAGAATGCTGCTCCGAGGTTGTTGAGCGCCATACCTTCTCCAAGGCGGTCTTTAATTTCGCGGGCGGTGGCTAAACTCTGCTGTGTATACTCAATGGCTTTGGCATAGTTCCCCACAGAGAGGTAAGCGCCTCCCAAAATGCCCAGTGCATCCCCTTCTCGAAGGCGGTCTTTAATTTCACGGGCGATGGCTAAACTCTGCTGTGTATACTCAATGGCTTTGGCATAGTTCCCCACAGAGGCGTAAGTGCCTCCCAAATTGCCCAGTGCATTCCCTTCCCCTTGGCGGTCTTTAATTTCACGGGCGATGGCTAAACTTTGCTGCCCATATTCAATCCCTTTGCCATAGTTGCCCAGAGAGTTGTAAGCGGCTCCCAAATTGTTCAGTGTTCTACCTTCACTTCGGCGGTCTTTAATTTCACGGGTGATGACTAAACTCTGCTGTGAATACTCAATCCCTTTGCCATAGTTGCCCACAGAGCCGTAAGCACTTCCCAAATTGCCCAGTGCACTCGCTTCCCCTTCGCGGTCTTTAATTTCACGGGCGATGGCTAAACTTTGCTGTGAATACTCAATGGCTTGGGTATAGTTGCCCAGATCCAGGTAAGCGATTCCCAAATTGTTCAGTGTTCTACCTTCACTTCGGCGGTCTTTAATTCCACGGGCGATGAATAAACTCTGTCGCCCGTATTCAATGGCTTTGGCATAGTGGCCCACAGAGTGGTAAGCATTTCCCAAATTGAGCAGTGCATTCCCTTCCCCTTGGCGGTGTTTAATTTCACGGGCAATGGCTAAACTCTGCTGTATATACTCAATGGCTTTGGCATAGTTGCCCACAGAGGCGTAAGTGCCTCCCAAATTGCCCAGTGCCCTACCTTCACTTTGGCGGTGTTTAATTTCACGAGCGATGGCTAAACTCTGCTGTGTATACTCAATGGCTTTGGCATAGTTGCCCAGATTGAGGTAAGCGACTCCCAAATTGCCTAGTGCTACACCCTCGTTCTGACGGTCTTTAATTTCACGAGCGATGGCTAACTGTTGCTGTGTATATTCAATGGCTTTGGCATAGTTGCCCAGAGAGAGGTAAGCACCTCCCAAATTGACCAGTGCCGCACTCTCGCTCTGACGGTCTTTAATTTCACGGGCGATGGCTAACTGTTGCTGTGTATACTCAATCCCTTTGGCCGAGTTGCCCACAGAGGCGTAAGCACCTCCCAAATTGCCCAGTGCCCTACCTTCACTTTGGCGGTCTTTAATTTCGCGGGCGATGGCTAAGTGTTGCTGTGTATACTCAATGGCTTTGGCATAGTTGCCCACAGAGGCGTAAGCACCTCCCAAAAGGCCTAGTGCATTTCCTTCCCCAAGGCGGTTTTTGAGGGCGCGATAAATTTGCAGTGCCTGTTGCCAGGAATTCAGCGCTGCTTGGAATTGCCCAGTCTGATATTGTTGGGTGCCCTGCTGCAAGAGCCGATCGCCCTCTGCTTCACGAGCATCCGTAGTTTGAGCGATCGCTGGGAAGAGAGAGTCAGGAGTAGTTAATAGGGGGATAGTGGCAAGCAGGAACAGGGAAATGGAAGCTAGGAAAACATGAGTGAGCCTAGAGTGGGTTGATTTGAGTCGCTTAAATGGGGAATACAGCATAGGATTCTAGAGTTGGAATTTAGAGAATTAGCCCGATCGCTCTTTCTGCCCTCGTCGTGCGATCGCCTCAATCTGCCACAGGCGATCGACTTTCATAGAAGCTTACTCTGTCTCCCCAATCTCGCCGCAGGGATGGGAACTCTAATCTGAATTAGACGACAATTTTAGCGATCGGGCGATCGGTTTGAATCAAACCATTATCCACTGGCATAGTCAAATCCAACATCAAAACCTGGTGTGTTTAGATCGTCCATATCCAGAGCCGTCTCCTCTAATGCTCGATGAATGTCAGCAGGACTTAAGTGGAAATTTGCAATGCTATCCTGTCAACCCATTTCGATTAGCTGTTGTCGTCAAAATGTACTCAACTTGAGCTGGAGTTAAAGTCGGATTGGCATTCAAAACTAAAGCCGCTACACCCGCTACCTGTGGCGTTGCCATAGATGTGCCACTTCTGACTTCATAATCCTCATCAGGAGTGGTAGAAACTATCTCTACTCCCGGAGCAACTAAGTAATCTAAAGGTCTGAAACCCGCCCGGTTAGAGTTATCAGCCATGCGGCCTCTTACATCAATGCTGCCCACTGCAATTCCCAAGCTATCGGCATTACGAGCTGGATAAACTGGTTGGATGTCACCCGAATTTCCGGCTGCCATAAACACAACAGAGCCTTTGTTATTTGCATACTGAATTGCGTTATTTACTAAGTTGGAAGGGATCAACTCATCTCCCAGAATACTAAGGTTAATTACATTTGCTCCATTATCTGCAGCATAGCGGATTCCAGCAGCAACATTATTCCACTCGCCGGAACCAAAGGCGGGCAATACTCTGACAGGCATAATCTTAGCATTGGGCGCAACTCCTGTGATGCCAAAATCATTTCGTTCCGCCGCGATCGCACCTGCTATGTGAGTCCCGTGACCGTTGAAACTCATATCCATTGGGTTGTTGTCGCTAGCCACAAAATCCCAACCCCGAATATCATCAATATATCCGTTGCGATCGTCATCAATGCCATTTCCAGCAATTTCACCAGAGTTCCGCCAAATATTGTCATCCAAGTCAGGATGGGTGTAGTCAACACCAGTATCTACGACAGCTACAACAATCCCATTTCCTGTAATGTTCTGATTCCAAACTTCCGGTGCATTTATGACATCTAGCGCCCAATTAGTCCCGCCCAAATCGGGAAGAGCAGGGAAAGGAATTGAACTGTTCAAGGTGCTGGAAACTGCTGCATTTGCATTCACCAAACCGTAGCCGTAATTACTATTAAAAGGGCCGCTAGGTGTGGGAATATTTAGTTCAGGAATAGAGGTTGCAGAAAGATTAAGGTTGTAATTAGTAGAGCTGCCTAAGAAGCTATAAACTTGGACATAGTATGTTCCTGGAGCCAGATTGGATACATTAATGACATCGGGGACGGTGCCACTCTCAAGAGAGTAGTCAATAGTTTCCCCAAAATCAAAAACACCGTTGCGGTTTCTATCTTGAATTAACCTTACGTCAGCATCCGCTCTCAAACCGTCTAGACGCAGGTTAAAATTGCTTTTAGTGTTGATATCGAATCGATAGAAATCGTCCCGATCGCCTAGACCCACAAAATCAGTTAAGCTGATGCTACCATTCTGAACGCCAAAAATATTACGAGCTGTCGAAATAGAGTTACCTGGATCGGCGAAATTCAACTGGGAAGCAGAAATCATTCCTGTTAGCGGATCTGCGTTTGCGATCGCCGATTCTGACTGCGGTTTGAGTTGATCATCGGCGACATCGCCAGTAACTCGATCGCTCGCAGGGAAACTGAAGCCAGCGCCTGCATTAGCTACAATAAAATCTGCTATCTGTGCCTGTTGGTCGAAGCTGGATGCTGTGGGATTAGTCAAGCTAGATTCAGCACTATAACCAGGAATATTCAATGGATCGATCGCTGGCTTGAGCAAGTCGCTGTTAGCCGGAAATGTTGATGGGGCGAGATCCTTTGGCTGTTGATTGAAATAAAGGCGATCGTTAGGATTGGTTGTGATGTCTAACATAATTTAAAAACCCCGATATTTTGATTCATTCTTTAATTAAATCTTAAGCAGCCCCAATGGAAAAATCATTCGTTCTACCCACAGACTTAATTAAGTATTAGGTGCAAACTAGATTGCGGGAAAGTGCAAGTTATGTGAATATGTAGCGTAGATGGTTCACTGCCATCAGTTTTGAGATTGAAGCGCGATCGCGAACAAAGATGCATTCCACAGTCCGCCAGGGAATTAATTCCCTGTCTCATAGCGCAAGTCCTCTCAAAGAGGACTGAAGAAGATAACTCATTAGTCCTCTTTCAGATATAAATGAATTCAACTATCAAATAGAAATATTGATCTTCCTGAAAGCGAGCTAACAGTTCCGGTAAGCGATCGGGCATATCTTCATCTTCCGCAAGATAAGTATCGCTAAACTCGGTACTTACCAAATGTTCGGTAATTCGGTAACACATTCGCAGTTTGCTGTCCAGCATCGGATCTGGCGGTACGGGGGGTTGACTTTTTTGTACAGATTCCGACTGCACGCTTTGCTGTGCCACTCTGATCGCGGACTCCCACAAATTTTTGTTGCGGACTCTTTCGTCCGGGTCGATAATTCCTGCATCTTTCAATACCTCTGTCAGCAATTTCCACAAATGATAAGCAACGTATCGCGCTAAGTAGCATATTTCATAGTTCCGCGCGATCGCATAATTATTCTTGATTTCTTGGTATGTCAAACCATCTAACACTCCTTGAATAATTGCTCGCTGTAAGCCGTTCAATGGTTCGCCTCTCTTTTCCTGTACCAGGTTATCTAGAATGTTTGTAGCTGATTCTGCATTCATAAAGTTACGCAGTAAGTTGACAGTTGACAGTTGACTTAAATCTTAAGCAACCCAGATGGGAAAATCATTCGTTCTACCCACAGACTTGATTAAGTATGAGGTGCAAAATAGATTGCGGGAAAGTGCAAAGTATGTGAATATGTAGAGTAGATGGTTCACTTCCATCAGTTTTGAGATTGAGACGCGATCGCGAACAAAGATACATTCCACAGTCCGCCAGGGAATTAATTCCCTGTCTCATAGTGCAAGTCCTCTAAAAGAGGACTGAAGAATATAACTCATTAGTTCTCTTGCAGACAAGATTTACGCACTCCGACCAAAGAAACCGGGTTTTTTACCGAATCTGCGAGTCATAACCAAATATTTCGTAAAAAACCCGGTTTCTGGACACCCATAATGTCGCTTTTAGGCGAATCTAGATCCCCCTAAATCCCCCTTAAGAAGGGGAGTAGGGGTTGACTTTGAATGTTCTTGTTCCCCCTTCTTAGGTTGGGGAACTTTGACAACTTCTTGTCCCCCCCTTCTTAAGGGGGGCTAGGGGGTATCTGGATTTAATAGTTAAACAGCAGTCCCCGATCGCGATAAAAATATCGATATCCAATCCATTATTAATAAAAACTTACTCTGCCTCCCCAATCAAAGTAAATGCCGCCCAATTTCGCGGCTGGGGATGAGTTTTCATCGTAGTTAACATTGCCTGCCGCAATGCCTGCGCTTTGTCGGGATTATTTTGCAAGTTTTGATAAAACGACTGCATCAATTCCGATGTCGGCGCATCGGGCACTGCCCATAAAGAAACAATTACACTCGGCACTCCTGCCGAAATCAAAGCGCGTGACAAACCAATTACTCCATCCCCGGTAATCCTGCCTTCTCCAGTGTTGCAGGCACTCAAAACGACTAAGCTTGCTTGCAGTTTCATATCGAAAATCTCTTCTGCGGTCAATAAGCCGTCATCGCTACCAGAAGGAGCAAGGGCGATCGCACTTCCCAATCCGCGCACATCATCCAGCAATCCATGCGTTGCCAGGTGAATAATAGATGCTTGGGGCATTTTTTGGACGATCGCAGCTTTTGTGCCTTGAGCGCCTGTGATGGCTTGGGTATTGAGCAGAGGCGCGATCGCGATCGCTTCAGCTTCAGCCCCAGGTAGAGGAGACAATTGCTGCTTAGGTTCTCCCGGAAAGAGAGACACACTCGGCATGGTGGGATTGCCCAAGACTAGAGCATTACTACTGTTGGCTGGCTTCTGTACTAACTTCTGCCGTTGCTGTCGAGTCAAATCCAACACTTGAATCGAGGGGGCGGTGAGAATCGTGTGTTTTTGGACTAAGTAAGTGCCGCTGGCATCTTGGAGGGCGGGGAAAGGCACTTGGAACAGGGAACCTTGAGGAATGAAGATGACGCGGGCATTGGGATCTTTGGGTAAGAGGCTGGCAATGGGATCGATCAGCAGTTGATGTAGTGTAGGTAAGTTGGGTTGGGGTTGGGTGGAGCCAAAACTGCTGCGACTGCGGACAGCGAGGAATTCTTGATTGCCAACGATCAAGCTGGCTAGAGAGGCGTTGTGTTTTTGCCAAAGGGGTTGGAGGTCAACTTGGCGGAAGGTAATTTCACCCGTAGGTTGAATTACCCAGATGTAGAGCGCGGATTCACGCGGTTCGCTTTTTCCCTGAATCGGGAAGGCGTCGTAGACGATCGAATACTGAACCAAAGTGGCATTCTGTGCTTTGGCGATTTGTCGGATTTGCTCGCCGTTGGGAGAAGTGTTAATAACCGGATTGGTAGAACCTGACGATAAGCGCTCTGCCAGCAGATCGATAAAGGCACGGGCACGTCCCCGCTCGGCAATTTCTAACGCTGCGATCGGGTTATTTTGAGCCACCCGGACTCGTTGTAACATCCGATAAGTGCGAGCTTGTCCTTCAAAGATGGAGACTTTATTCGCGTCGTTGGAGCCGAGCATTTGACGCATTGATTCCCAAACTTGAATCGCATTGACGAGCATTTTTTCAGATTCTGTTGGGTTGCCAGCCTTTAAGAACGCCGCTCCCAGGTTGTTGAGCGCCAGACCCTCCCCGTCACGGTCTTTTATTTCCCGTGCGATGGCTAAACTCTGCTGTGTATACTCAATGGCTTTGGCATAGTTGCCCAAATAGAGGTAGGTACCTCCCAAATTAACAAGTTGCTGACCCTCCATTTGGTGGTATTTAATTTCGCGGGCGATGGCTAAACTCTGCTGTGCATACTCAATGGCTTTGGCATAGTCGCCCAGATCGCTGTAACCGGCTCCCAAATTGCCCAGTACCTTACCCTCCATTTGGGGGTCTTTAATTTCGCGGGCGATGGCTAAACTCTGCTGTGTATACTCGATCCCTTTGGCATAGTTGCCCAGAGAGAGGTAAGCACTTCCCAAATTACCCAGTTGCTGACCCTCCCCTTGGCGGTTTTTAATTTCGCGGGCGATGGCTAAACTCTGCTGTGCATACTCAATGGCTTTGGCATAGTTGCCCAGAGAGTCGTAAGCGTTTCCCAAATTACCCAGTTGCTGACCCTCACTTTGGCGGTCTTTAATTTCGCGGGCGATGGCTAAACTCTGCTGTGCATACTCAATGGCTTTGGCATAGTCGCCCAGAGCGCCGTAAGCGACTCCCAAATTGCTCAGTGCTGCACCCTTTATTTGGCGGTCTTTAATTTCGCGGGCGATGGCTAAACTGAGCTGTGCATACTCAATGGCTTTGGCATAGTCGCCCAGAGCGCCGTAAGCGACTCCCAAATTGCCTAGTGCCGAACCCTCCCCTTTGCGGTCTTTTCTTTCGCGGGCGATGGCTAAACTCTGCTGTAAATACTCAATGGCTTTGGCATAGTTGCCCAGAGATTGGTAAGCGGTTCCCAAATTGCCCAGTGCATTCCCTTCCCCGTAGCGGTCTTTAATTTCGCGGGCGATGGCTAAACTCTGCTGTGCATACTCAATTGCTTTGGCATAGTTGCCCAGAAAGATGTAAGCGGGTCCCAAATTGCCTAGTTGCTGACCCTCCATTTGGCGGTCTTTAATTTCGCGGGCGATGGCTAAACTCTGCTGTGCATACTCAATGGCTTTGGCATAGTTGCCCAGAGAGATGTAAGCACCTCCCAAATAGCCCAGTGCCACACCCTCCATTTGGCGGTTTTTAATTTCGCGGGCGATGGCTAAACTCTGCTGTGAATACTCAATGGCTTTGGCATAGTTGCCCAGAGAGATGTAAGCACCTCCCAAATTGCCCATTGCGAAACCTTCACTTGGGCGGTCTTTAATTTCGCGGGCGATGGCTAACCACTGCTGCCCATACTCAATGGCTTTGGCATAGTTGCCCAGAGAGTGGTAAGTACCTCCCAAAACGCCTAGTGCCCCACCCTCCCTTTGGCGGTTTTTGAGGGCGCGATAAATTTGCAGTGCCTGCTGCCAGGAATTCAGCGCTGCTGGGAATTGGCCGGTCTCATAGTGTTGAAGCCCCTGCTGCAAGAGCCGATCGCCCTCTGCTTGACGAGCATCCGTAGTTTGAGCAACAACCGGGAGTGAAAAATGGGGAGGAATGTAAAAGCCAACAGACAAAAGGCAAAAGGCGAGGGGAAAAAGAAAGCCCGATCGCACTTTACGATCGCTGGATTTAAGCAGTTTTAGCGAGAAAGATTTCATAGGATTTAGTCTTTGGATTGCGAGGGTTAGCGCCGTCATTGTCGCTGTTGTTCGATCGCCCTAATTTGCCGCAATCGATCGCTCCAGTCTTTCAAAGGTTCGGCTTCCGAACTAGCAAGAGCATCTAGCAATTCCAGCACAGCCGCTTGGCTTTGAGAAGTCTCAGAGGCTTTCCGCGCTTCGGCGATCGCGTCATACCACAGCCCAGACTCCGCATACAGGTCGATCCGCTGTTGGGGAGTTTGCGCCGCTGCAAGTTGAGTCTGCAACGACGCCGCAGGCCCAACGACTTGGATTTCTGCCGTCGCCACGACATTCCTCGAAGGAACATTCGGATCGCACACCAACACCACTTGCCACTGATAGGATTGCCCGATCGACAGTTGGGGCAGATTTGAAGGCAAAGCAACCGACATAATCCCTGGCTGACTCTGCATCTCGGTTCTGTAAAGCAGTTGTCCCGATCGAGTAAACAGCCGGAATTGCAGCGGACGAGGAGTGCGATCGGGTACAAACCAGGTAAAAGTCGGATGCCCAGAAATCGTCTCTCCCACATGGCTAAACGGCACTAAGGCAGTCAATCTCGCCGATGAATTAGCTTCGCAACTGCCCCCGCGAGTGGTATTCGTCCCCGTTTCTTTCGGTTTAGAAGGGTTTTCAGGAGGAGTGTATTGTGCCAGCGCTACAGGAGCGATCCAGAACGAAACACTCAGCATTAAACTCGCAATGCCCGCAGAGTAAACGGTTCGACGCTTCAACTCGTGAGTCATCATCGCAATCCCCTGTGTAACTATTTCTACAGTAATCAACAATACACAAACACAATAGAGGACTACCCGCAAGCGTTGTTTGCGGGAAGGTGCAAAGATATTGGGCATCGGGCATCGGGCATCGGGCATCGGGCATCGGGCATCGGGAATAGTCCAGGACTATTGGTGACAACTTAAGCCTGAAACCCTATGTATCTCTTGCTGCTAGCCGAGTATCGATCGCCCTAAATCCCCCGCCGGAGGGAGACTTTGACCAAGTTCTTGTCCCTCCCTTAGTAGGGGCGGTGCCCCGTGCCCGCCCTTGGCTAGGGGCGATCGAACCCTAACCGTCTTGACGGTTGATATAACAAGCGTGAGCCACACCGATCACCAGAACCACCGCCGTTTTGCTGGCCAGGTTAACTCGCACACTGTCCCCTTCGGTTGATTCGGGTAGCGCCGAAATGCTCCACCTAACTGTTTGGCTAAGTTCTTTGCAAGCTGGGTTCCTAATCCTGAAGGTTGGATTTTAGGGTTTGAATCTTCGGTTGTTTCCTTGTCTCGATCGATTTGGGCCAAGCTAAGCGTTTCTGACTGAGACGGTTTCCCCCTACCATTATCCGCCACCCGAATCACCTGCCGATCGCCTTCTTGAGTGCAAATTACGGTCAAGCGAGTAGCTTCGATCGCGTGTTTCCCCACATTGCAGAGCGCTTCTTCCAGAAAGCGGCAGAGTGCTCGCTTGTGTTCCAACCGCAGATGCGAGGTGTTCAAGGGATCGAACTGCACAATTTTGAACTTGATCGTTTTGAGGTAAGGCAGTTCTTGTTCGAGCGTGTTGGAATAGACCTTGTAGAGCAATTCATGCAATGGAGCCTGCAGGGCCAATTCGATCGCACTTCCCATGCGGAGATGCGGTTCATCTGCGATCGCGTCTCGTTGCACAGAGCCGTAAACTGCCCGCAATTCTTGATTCAATCGTTGCAACTCCGGTAGAAATAACGGCGGTGTGGCTTGTTCTTGAGCAGTTCTCAAAATCCCAACCAATGTTTGTAACGGGCCGCTATGAATTGCATTAAAGGTCTGCTCGATCGCAAATTGACGTTCCTCCAACCGCAGTCGGAGTTCCTGTTCGTGGCGATAAAATAACGCTGCCGTCAACCCAGCCCCATTCAACACGAGTACGAGCAATACAGGTACGATCGGCACCCACCATCCCAAAAGAATGAACCAGTAACAGAGCGCGATCGGGCTAATGCTGGCGACTAAGAGCCCGATCAAAATTTTCCAGGGCGATCGCAGAAATCGTCCCAAACTCATCCCCAAGAGTCCCCAGACCGCAATCCAGAGCGTTTCCCAGCTCTCCCCCCAAACCTGAAGCAACGGTCGCCGATCGAGTACCGCGCTAATCATCTGGCTGGTTTCGTGGGCTTGCATTTCGACTCCGTAAATCCGTCCGGGATTGATACCTGCGATCGCACCCGAACTTGCCAAATCCTTCGCGCTAAAAGACATCATCCCAATCAGCACAATTTTGCCTCGAATCCAGTTCGCATCTACTTGTCCTGCCTTGATTTGCTCCAGGGAAAGCACGCGAAATGGCATTGTCCCGCTGCGAACATTCAGTAAAATTTGGTTCCCGCCTGCATCCGCCCCCACATATCCGCCAGAGTTTGACTGCACTCTGGTAAATTCAATGCTGCCAAAGCGCATCGCCTCCCGATCGCGAATTCCATTACCTAGCTTAATTCCTCGGGTTGCTAAATAGAGTTCTGCCAGCCGGATCGCGAAGGAAAAACGGTATTCCTGTCGATCGTTGTTAGTGCCCAATAAACTGCGGCGCTGGTAGCCATCCGCATCGAGTACGAAATCTGCAAAGCCAACCTGTTCGGGTGGTAGTGCGGGCGGAGGTGCGACGGTAAAGCCACTGCGATCGGGCAAAGCAATCTCCACTCCGATCACATTCTTGCTGCTGCGAAACACCGATGCCAGTTCAGCATTACCCGGTTCAACCGGAATATCGCGGACAATATCCAGCCCGATCGCGATCGGTTGATACGTTTGCAACCGTTTGAGTAAATGGGCTATATCGCGATCGGGAATCGGATAAGTTCTAGCGCGTTGAATATCCTCCTCAGTGATGCCGACAATTACAATCCGTTCATCCATTGGCTCAGGAGGACGCAAGCGCAGAAATCGATCGAACGCAACCAACTCCCAAAACTGAAGCGCACCGCTCAATCTAGCCATCATCACAGCGACAATCACCATCAACCCTGGAAGTGCTCCTCGTCCCCAAGTCGTGACGCCCGCTTTCACTGCTTGTTTTCGATCGCGCTTCATAATAATGTCCGGTTGAATAGTTATCATACTTTTGTACGACTGTTTAGCCGATGCCCGATGCCCGATGCCCGATGCCCGATGGCCGTACAGGATTTATAAGTAATTAACCAGACTTGATATCACTAATCAATCAATCCTTCTTCCCTAGCTCGCACTTCCGTTTGAATCCGCAGATTCTTATCACCATCCTTATACACCTCTAGCACATCTCGAATCTTAGTCCAGTAACACTGCACAGTGCGTTCAGAAACATTCATCCGTTTGGCGATCGCAGTATCCTGCAAGCTCTCGTGAAAAGCAAATTGCAACACCTGCATCCAGGCGGGTTTGAGTTGCAGCCCATTGCGGATCTCTCTGGGTGTATAAATCCGCTCATGCAGCGCCCAATCAACCATTGCTAGCAAGTCTTTCATCGGCTGGCTCTTATCGACAACTGTGAAGCCGCCCATGTGATTGTCGATCGACGGTTTCAGCCAAACTAAAGTCCGAACATGGGCACTCTGCACCACAATATTCAGGCTCGGATACTGCTCCATCAACGTTTTGAGGAGTTGAAGCCCTGAATTTGCTTGCGCTATTTCGCCGATCGTCTCTGGCATCACCAGATCCACAATCACCAAATCCGGGGTCGTCTGCGCTATTTGCTGAAGGGCTGCCTGAGCAGTCGGAGCCGTCAGAATGTCTGCCTCTGGATATTCTTGCTTCAGAATGTTAAGCGTGCCACCTAACACCATCGCATGGTCATCCACAACTAAAAATGTTCGTTTCTCCGGTTGAGGTAAAGTCTGGGGCATAGTTAATTCGTTGCCACACAACATCGTCAGTTTAGGTAATCCGTCAACCCATTTTAGATTTGGGATTTACGATTTTCGATTTTCGATTTGTGGCCTAGTTGAAACTAGGGGCTTTAAACCGCTGAAATTCTCATTCAAAATCCCAAATCCCAAATCTAAAATCGTCTCGGTCATCTTCTTACAATAGAGGAATTACCTGGCTCCCGTCCTGCATCTGTCCGCAAACTGGGGTTGTGGATGTCCGCAACGAGAATTGCGCTAAAGTGCAGTTCTATTATAATTGAGGTGTCCAAGCAAGAAGAAAGATGATTTTATGGCAGCCGAAGGTTCGTATCAAGCCAGCACGTACAATCTGGAACTTGACGCAGAAATTCAGCGGTTAAAAGCTCAAGTTCTCCTCAGTTGGGAAAAGGAAGCGCGCACTTTAAAGTGGTTCGGTTTAGCTGACGGCATGAATGTTTTGGAAGCTGGAAGCGGGCCGGGATTTTTTACCGAAAAACTGTTACAATTGCTGCCAAACAGTTCGGTAACAGCGGTAGAAATTGACCCGGTACTGCACGAAAAAGCAGTAGCATATTTGCAGGACAAAGGGGGCGATCGAGTAGATCGCATCCAAGCATCGGTTGCGGATACTGGTTTGGCGGCTAATACTTTCGATTTTGCGATCGCCCGTTTGCTGTTCGTTCACCTCCCAGAACCCGTCGCAGCAGCTAGAGAGATATTTCGCATCTTGAAACCGGGCGGCAAACTGGTGATTATCGATAGCGATGCGGATCTGTTTTGGCTGACAAATCCACCTTGGTCAGTCGAGATTGTCCGGGAGAAATTCAAGCAGGTAATGGCGTCGCGGGGCGGCGATTTATCGATCGGGCGAAATCTGTGCCGCATTCTCCAAGAAGCTGGGTTTGGTAGCGTTGATTTAGAAGCGGTTGTCAGCCATAGCGATATCATCGGAATTGAAGCGTTTGAACCTCTGCTTGACTCCGGGCCCATTTTACAACTGGTCAAACAAGGGTTGATTTCCGAGTCAGAAATAGCCAGCTATCTGGTTTCGCGGGATGAGTTTGTCGCTGCGGGCGATCGATCGATGATGAGTTTTTGGTTGATGGCTTGCGGAGAAAAGAATCAATAAAATTAAGACAAAATTTTCACAAAATATTGATGTTCCGCCGCAGCAAAACCTCTAGCACTGTCGCTAAACTCCCAGCTAACAAAGCAAATTTATCTAAGATTAAGACAGGAAAAACTGCAGAATAAATTATCCCCTCAGCATTAGGTTAAAGCTGCACGTATAGCTCTAGAATCGTATCATATCAAATCCGCTAGCATCGTCCTGCTAAAATCGAGTCAACAGTCAACAATCACGGACGGTGCAACCGGAATTGAGATAATTCATCTGCGTTAATCTGTGTTTATCTGCCCTCATCTGCGGTTAAAAAAAGAGAATTTCTCGGGCCGCAGATGACAAGGGATGGACACTGATTCACGCAGAGGTCGATCAGAGAGATAGGAATAATTTAGTAACTTTACACGTACAAATCTAACCAATCGTTGGAGCCGATCGCGCAAAGGTTGTTTTTGATAGCCCATGGTTGTCTGTCACATTTTAGCTTAACCAATCAAGTCGTTAGCGAAGCCCTCGTAGACGATCGCACTTTTTACCAACTCCTCAGCATTCAACCCACTTCCCGAACCCCATTAAGAAACTCTGTCCTAGCCTCAATCCTTGAAGGCATTAAAACACAACGTACCAACAATTCTAAATCCAATTCCGGCAGCAAGTCACTTCTTGAAATTTGCTCATAATTATCCTCGCGCAGCCCATAAACAGAAAGCCGATTATTTTCCCAAAACCAGACTTCAGGAATGCGAAGTCGCAGATATTTAGCTAGTTTAATTGTACTCCCGCTAGTAATCGTTACCTCCACGGCTAAATCGGGATGCTCTTTTATTGAACCTATATAATAAGACTCGTCTGGTTCAAATGATACATCTCTTGCCCGGTCTCTGCGAGTTGCACTTCCTACAGGAATATATTCAATTCCCATTTCACAAAAGTAGAGTTGTAGCAAAAAATTAAGAATACAACTGATTGTCTCATGTGCTTCGCCCAGTGTCATAAACTCGATCCACCCATCAAGATAAGTTATCCGCAAACCAGAAGAATCTGCCATTAAAGATTCCAGCGCCTCAAATTGCTCCCAAGTATAATAACCAGGGAGAACCAATCGCTGTTCCGCAAGCGTAACTATTTCTTCTAAAACTTTTGCTGTCATGATTGTATAGTTGGAAGTTAGGAAAAAGTAGAAATTCTCCCGGCTAAAAACTGGGAGATTCTCGCATTATAACTTAACCAATCAGGTCGATCGCACTTTTTACCAACTCCTCAGCATTCAAGCCACTTCCCGAACCCCATTAAGAAACTCTGTCCTAGCCTCAATCCTTGAAGGCATTAAAACGCAACGTACCAACAATTCTAAATCCAATTCCGGCAGCAAGTCACTTCTTGAAACTTGCTCGTAATCATCCTCGCGCAGCCGATAGACAGCCAGCCGATTATTTTCCCAAAACCAAACTTCAGCAATACGAAGTCGCAGATATTTAGCTAGTTTATTTGTGCTACCGCTAGTAATCGTTACTTCCACGGCTAAATCGGGATGCTCTTTTCTTGAACCTATATAATAAGACTCGTCTGGTTCAAATGATACATCTCTTGCTCGGTCTCTGCGAGTTGCACTCCCTACAGGAAAGAATTCTATTCCGAGTTCAAAAAAGTATGCTTCCAGTAATATAGCGATCGCTTTTTTAAAGCTTTCATGTACTTCGCCCACTGTCATAAACTCGATCCACCCATCAAGATAAGTTATCCGCAAACCCGGAGAGTCTGCCATCAAAGATTCGAGATCCTCAAATTGCTCCCAAGTATAATAACCGGGGAGAACCAATCGCTGTTCCGCAAGCGTACCTATTTCTTCTAAAAGTTGTGCAGTCACAGGTATCACCATCCTATTTTAAATATTACTAGCCCCTACCCAGTACAAACCAGGCAGGGGCATTCTCTCACATTCTAACTTAATGAACTAGCTCGATCGCCCTTTTAGTCAACGCCTCAGCAGTCAACCCGTTAAACGCCATTAATTGACCAGCACTAGCAGTAGTTTCCCCCCGCTTCCAAGCGAAAGTATCCCGCTTGCAATTGCTGCGGAGCATCACAGGTTCCAACATCCCAGAAGCACCGCCTGTCACGCCAATCAAGGCATCTCCGCCAAACATTTCGGCAAATTTCTCATCGCTCAAAAAGCCGCCGTCAGCTTCCGAACAAGTATCCCAAGCAACATCGCCTTCACGGTACAAACGCCGGGGATTCACAACAGAAACAATCCGCACTCCAATCCCTTCTGTTTCCAAAAATGCCGCGGCTTCAAACACTGGCATTAACGTCATGTCGCCGACAACTGCAAACACAACTTTCTTGCTCCCTCCTTGATTGTGGGCAGCTTGGGGGGAATCGACTTCGTGCAGCACTATTGCGCCGTCTTGCAAACCTTGGCGAGTCTGTTCAAAAGTAGTGCGAATTGGCAGCGGCGACTTGCTTGCAGTAATCACAACTCCCTTATTTTTAGCAGTCAAAGCCCACTCGTAACAAGCTTGAATACTGTTAGCATCGGGTGGAAACAAAGGAAACACATTTCCGTTCCGCATCATCGCCGCAAAATAAGCCTCAATTTCCGGCCGCTGGTGCGTCCAACCGTTGCGGCCCTGTTCCAATGCACCCGCTGTAAATAAGGTGACAGTTGCCGGAGTTGGACGGCGCAATTCTGCCATTGCTTGGGTGACAGTTTGCCAAATT
Source organism: Microcoleus sp. AT3-D2 (assembly GCF_036705715.1). Lineage (NCBI taxonomy): Bacteria > Bacillati > Cyanobacteriota > Cyanophyceae > Oscillatoriales > Microcoleaceae > Microcoleus > Microcoleus sp. AT3-D2. The sequence goes on from NZ_JAUBVE010000008.1 coordinate 87,539, forward strand.
GGTAAACCGTTGATGGCAAAAGATTCGTAGGAACACCACAAACTCCGCGCTCCAAATAGCGATAAACCTACAGCTAAACCAGCGCAAGCATCTTCGCTCAACGGTTCGTAAACTTGACCGTTTGGCGATTGATTGTACAGGTCATCTGTCGTCGGGTGAATAATCTTGAGAGCTTGGTTGATATTGGCAATTGCCGATGCTTCATTGCCATCAGCATTAGTGACAATAAAAGTACGATCGCGCTCGCCAACTTTCCCTACCAAAACGCCCATTGCTGTGGTCGAAATCTTCGCTTCTCCCCCAACTGCAAATTCTTCCAAAGGCAATTCGCCTAAATCTGCCAGCGGCAATGTAAACTCAGTAACAACTGTTTTTGCCGCCGGCCCGCCGCCCGCACGCTCGCAATTTGTCCGCACCAACTGCCAAGCAGCAGCAGTCAAAGCGCGCTCTTTTAAAGCACTGATAATGTGCGGAGCATCCAGCGTATCTTTCGGATAAAGGTTGTGAGATTTTGCTCCGCGCGCGTGGACGCCGGCACCTTTCAACTGTTTGATAATAAACACAGTTAATTTGCCGCCGAGAGCAGATTTTGCCGCTTTGTCAACTCCTTGTAACACAGCTTTGGTAAATGCCATCCGCTGTTCGAGCGAAAAAGCAGTGCTGTCAACATAATCTTCGGGTTGATTTTTATCGTCAAATTCCTTAGCATCAACTAAGATAACTTCTTCAAAACCGTTGCCTTGCCAATAAGCAATCATTTCAGCATTAGTTTTAGTCGAAACCATGCTGTGATGTTCCTGAGAATATCCGTTCCAAACCAACACAGGCAAAAAGTTAGTAACGCTGGGATAAGCAGTGTGGAAATGCGCCATGCTGCTCATCGGATAGGGTTCGCCCATGCCGCCGTCACCCATTGTGAAAGCAAACAGTTTTTCGCGGTGCAAAAGCGCTCCAGCCATTGCGAAATGCTGCCCTTGTCCGAGGGGGCCTGCCGGTGCTAAAAGGCCGGGAATGAAACCGGAAAGATGTCCTAACAAACCGTCTTTTTCTCGGAATTTATCGCGCACTTGCTGCACGTTGAAAATTCCCATATCTTCCAAAGATCGATCGAGAAACATGGCACTGTAAAAGCCGGGGGCGTGATGGCCGACTTCGGTGACAATGTTCTTGTGTCCGAGCATTACGAGCGCTGCGTAAGCCTCAGCTTGGCTAGCAAAACCCCCCGGATGTCCCGATGCCTTGCTGGCGGTGACTTGCAGTGTCAGGTAACGCAGAGCGTCTGCTCCCAGCATCGTTTGAAAGACGGCGACGGGATCGGCAGGATCGGCGATCGACTTGCTCCCCTCGGCGATCGCAGGTGCTTTCCCGTAAGTCTCAAAACCAGGGAGTGTTTCCGAAAAATATTGAATGCCTTCGCAAAAAGCGGGCGTTGTTGACGTTGCCTGCGGGGTAGTTGCTGTCATGCTTGATACCTAAAAAATTTGAATTCGATTTACGAATGTAAGAGTAATTTTATAGCTTCCGCGTTCCAAAAAATCATGAGTTCTATTATGTCAGTGATAAATAAGTAAAATATCTCACTTTGTCAGCTAATAAGTAGTTGTTTGAGAACCCCGACTTTTTTAACAAGTCGGGGTTCTGTGTTTACCTATTACTAATCCCTCTAAAATCTCAAAGCCCAAATCTAAAATTGTTCCAGCCGTTCCCGGACATCGATATACAGCACAGTACCGCTTTCAGAAAGAGAAGGCACAGCCTTTTGATTCCCCAGCCAAACAAAAAAACTGCTCAGTGCAGGAGTCGGATCTTGATCGCGGCGCAGCGTGTAGATCAAGCCTTCGCAAGGCCCATTAACGCGGCTACTCGTGCAAATCGCTTTCTGGTTATTTACAATACCCACAGTCACATAATTTAGCTGTTTATTTCGGTTATAATTCTCAAGGCGCTGAGTCACTTGTTGGCAGCGAGTTAGAGGATCGTAGCCCGAACTAGAAAAGAAATTAGAATTCCAGCGAATCCAAGGCTCCCTGAACCCTTGCGGATTTTGATACACAGTCACCGGTTCGCCCGTCGAGGTATCGCACACAAATCCTCCATAACCCAGACTCGGCTGGTTTTGACCGAAAGCGCTGCTGATAGAAAGATTGCTGAGAATATCAAAGCCGTTACGCTTGTTTTGTGAAAGCAACTCCCTAAAAGCATCGATCGGGATTGCTGCATTCAACCCCGTTTTAATCTCCTCAATCTGACCGTTCCACTGACTCCTAATTGTGCCAACAGTATCCCCCTGGCCGTGAATTCCTACCACCCTGCCATCAGCATCAAATACAGGCCCGCCGCTCATCCCGCGCCTGGTTACAGCTTGGTAGCGCAGACGATACCCTGATGAGGCGCTGCCCAAGCGAGAAGAGATGATACCAGCAGTAAACTCAAGTTTTCGTTCAAATCCCGAAATTGGCAGCGGATAGCCAGAAACGTAAATAGCAGAACCGACAACAGCACGTTCTGACTCGCCTATTGGTGCTACTGGATACTGTTCTCGGCTCTGAAACTGTATCAAAGCCAAGTCTATATCCCGGTCATTTTTCGGTAGGCGCTGTATTCTAATCGCAGCATAATCCTTCTCTAAATGAGTGCGAATGCTGTATTTTTGAGCGAGGCTTGCCACCACATGATTAGCTGTCAAAACAGTGTAAATATTACCCTGTTTGGCAATAATTACTCCCGATCCGCTAGCAAAAAACCCCAGCGTATTGTTGACTTCCACAGTTGTCAATGTCGCTAGCTGGGCAATTTCTTGGGCTGTTTTGGCACAGGCAGCATATTGTTGGCTGACAAGCGCCGTCACTGTTAATGCACCTGTCAAGATGATTGTCAGCGCGTCAAACCGCAAACTCCACACATTCATCGATAACTCCCTAGATGAAACGAGGCGAACTGCAAATATATACTAATCGGAATTTCCCAACTGGATGTAACCATTTTCTCCAATAATTCCGCTGTTGGTTCACTTCCATCTTCAAAAGCATAGACGCCAAAATTTGGATCTCGATACTTGCCCCTACAGTTAATCCCCACGAAGAAACCTTTGGCATTAAAAATCGGGTCGCGACTCATACCGATTTTAACCTCATTTGTATAGCCCAAGCTATAACCTTGAGGCAAAGATTTGGGTAGCAGCACCGAAACGAAGCCAGCGTCAATCGATTGCGCGATTTTAGATTTTAGATTTTAGATTAAACAATTGAAGCATTGACCCCACGGATCAATTCGGGGGGCAAGTTTCATCGGATACAGGTTTTTTATTTCTGGACGGATGAATCACGTGGCGGGTATCCTTGATGCTTTCGGTCACCACCAAACCCCCAAACTCAGCACCCGCAGGAAAGCCGACTGCCAACACTGGCTCAGACACCGATCCTGCCTCAAGGCTTAATGGTGCTATTTTATACTCGATCGCGCTGCGAAACAGAACGATCGCCAGATCGGTATCGCCGAGCCGCCTCGGAACTCCTAGCAGTGGGTGCAGGAGGCCGTCGCCGGTGACAAGTCCGATCGCCACAACCTGCTAGTTAGTCAGCAATGTATAGGTTTGGCCCTGCTGGCGGACGATCGTCCCAGAACCAGGAGACATTCCCGTCGGGATGCGTACCGCTGTTTGACGCGCCAAATTTGCCACCTCAATCCTTGGAATTGGTGATGGGATGGAAAATTTGCCAATCTTTAAGGCTGTCCGAACGGTGGGGAAAAGGAGGCTGTTGGGCGCTATCGGCAGTGTTTTCCCCTAGCTTTTCGCTGACATCAATGTAAGGAATTTTACTGGTTTCATCAAAAGACGGCATCCCGACATATCCTTGCCGCCAAGCCAACAAATTATACAAAGAGCCGATCGGGTCTTGGCCGGGTCTGAGGGTATAAATCAAATTTTGACACCGCCCATTAACTTGATTCGCCGTGCAGATGACGTTCTGGCCGTTCATTTGGCCCGCAGTAATGTACTTAAGCATTCGTTGGCGGCGATAGATTTCGAGGCGTTGACTCACTAATTGACACCGAGTTGCCGGATCATAGCCAGAACCGGAGAAATAATCGGAAGTCCACTCAATCCAAGGCTCTACAGCACCTTGAGCGTTTTGGTACACCGTCACCGGCGCACCGGTCGAGGTACTGCACCAAAATCCACTTTCCCCCGATGCTCGCCGACCGTAACTCGGTTGAGAAGCAACCGTCAGGCCGCTGAGGGCGATCGCTGTTGCCACAAAAACTTTTGTCAATAATTGCTGTTTCATGATTTTTTCACTGTGTTTTTATGAGATTCGGCACAAAAATCACCGAATGCTGCGATAACACCCTTGACACGCCTGTTCGTTAAAGATCCGCTGACTGAGGAATTATGTGATTCGCGACTTAACCAGAAACCAGTTTTTTTTACGAAAACACTTCGTTGCAGCCCTTATGCCTGGTTAAAAAACCCGGTTTTTTTGCTCTTGATGCGTAAGTTTTGATATTGTTCGCGACTTGCACGTTCCCTCTAACCGCGATTTCGGCGCTGTTAAAAAAGCGCTCCGAAGCCGAGCTTAAAATGCGCGCGCAAGTCGGAATTCTGTCCTGATTACTACTAATCAAACTCAGGCTTTTACCAACCGGAAAGAGGCTTTTCACCTCAGACCTTGGAAGGAATCGAGTTGCAACGGTACATCACACCACTGGCAAGGTATTTGATATCACTTACGAGCTGGGTCGCAAGCTTGATCTGCTAAGACAGGTATACTGCTGGGTTACGCCCATGAGGGGTACAACCCCTTATACTTGATTTAACACTAAAATCAAGGTATTAACAAGAACTCTTAACTTGTTTTCATCTCCGTACCGCAGGAAATACTTCTAAGTGAGTGTAATCAGGGATTAAGTGCTTTCTACCACCAAAATTCACCCTCCATACACTGACGTTTAGTAGAGTATTAAAAACTATGAACCCTATCTGCAAACAGTTAGGATATTTAGGCGTTTGGTTAATTTTGATGGGCGGTAGCAGTTGTTCTAGCTCAGATGCAGCTACCTCAACCGAAAACCAGAGCCCACTCTCAGCAAGCGCCCCTCAGTTCCAACACCTACAGCTAACGGGAAATCAAATTGAGGCTCGATCGAGTCAATTAACGCAGCCTTCTAACTCTGTTACCTCAGTTTTAGGCAGTGCTGCCCTCTCAGAAAATACTGCCACCGTTACGGTTTATAAGGTAGATAATTTGTGTCAAACTCTGAAGCCGGAAACAGTTACAGGCCCAGAGAACCAGTTAATGTCATCGGCAGTTAATGAAGTGTTAAAGCAGCAGATTTTCGATAGTCTTGGTTTGGCTGGTTATCGCCTCAAGATCGATCGCGACCTCGGAATAGCTACCGTGGATCTGCGAGCCTCCGGAAATTCGCGGCAGAAATTGCAAAACCTGTCCAGTTGTCAGATGTTAGGTTTGTTCGGGGGCGTGCGCCAAACTTTAACCAGTTATGCTCCTTGGCAAATCAAAACAGTTCGTTTTACAGAGCTTGGAGAGGATATTTTGAGCACCGTTCGAGAATAAGCTATTAAAATTATTGGAGATGGGACTTACGCAATTTTCCCCTTAAAAACAAGGGTTGGGAGGGATTGAACAAACCTTCAAACCCTTTGAGATTTGTTGATGCTGCTAAGTCCTGTGACCCAAACCCTGGTAATTCCTATGACACTACCTAATGGCCCCAAAGCTCCACCCTTTGTGCAGCTAATTCAATGGATCGGCGATCCGCTGACATTCATGGATAAATGTGCCAAACAATACGGCGACATTTTCACAGCTCGAGTGAACAAGGGGAAACCATTGGTTATGATCCACCACCCGCAAGCTGTCCAGGAGATGCTCAATAGCAGCGCGTTTCACGCTCCAGGCAGCCTGAACAGCCTCCTAAAACCCTTGATGGGAGAACAATCCATGATTCTTCTCTCAGGAGAAAGGCACAAACGCCAGCGCCAATTATTGATGCCACCTTTTCACGGGGAACGGATGCGGAATTACGGCCAACTAATTTGCGATATTGCTCAAGATGTTGCCAGCAAATGGTCGGTTGATCGACCTTTTGTGGCCCGCAGCGCCATGCAGGAAGTCACCCTGCGGGTAATCTTACAAGCTGTCTTCGGCCTGGATGACGGGCCGCGGTTGGAAGAGATCAAGCCCCTACTTACCTCAGTCCTGGATATGACTGGTTCTCCGTTGCGATCGAGTATGCTGTTTTTCGGCTGGATGCAGCAAGATTGGGGTTCTTGGAGTCCTTGGGGACGCATGAAACAGCGGAAGCAGAAACTTGACGATCTGATATATGCCGAAATTGAAGAACGCAGGCTGCAACCAGACGCCAACCGCACCGACATTCTCAGCTTAATGATGGCCGCCCGCGACGAAAACGGGCAACCCATGACCAATGAAGAATTGCGCGACGAGTTGATGACGCTGCTGCTTGCAGGCCACGAAACCACAGCAACGGCCCTAGCTTGGGCGTTTTACTGGATTCACAACTCGCCCTCGGTGCGCCAGAAGTTGCTGCAAGAATTGGACAGTTTGGGGGAAAATCCCGACCCGATGGAGATTTTCCGCTTACCTTACCTGAGTGCAGTTTGTCAGGAGACGCTGCGAATTTACCCCGTGGCAATGCTGACGTTTTCGCGAGAAGTTCTCACGCCCGTGGAACTGATGGGATATCAACTTGAACCGGGCACGGTTGTCGTCGGCTCGATTTATTTGACCCACAGACGGGAGGATTTGTATCCAGAACCGCTGCAATTTAAACCTGAACGGTTTTTGGAGAGGCAATTCTCGCCTTACGAGTATTTGCCGTTTGGAGGCGGCAGCCGCCGCTGTATCGGCTTGGCGCTGGCGCAGTTGGAGATGAAACTGGTGTTGGCAACCATTTTGCGGGATTTCGACCTAGTATTGGCCGAGAAAAAGCCCGTACAGGCTAAACGCCGCGGGGTAACTTTAGGGCCAGCCGGCGGCGTGCGGATGGCCCTGCTGGGGCGGCGGATGCCACGGCAGATGCCTGAACCTGTTCTGAGTGGGGTTTAAAGTCGCAGCAGTTGCAGGTGGCGATCGAACTTTCAGCTTTGAGTGCAAACAATTTAGCGAGAATGTGCGATCGTCCGCCAATGCCACCATTTTTTGTAGCATCCGCTACAGATAAATAGCTAGAATCCTTAACCTGTAAGCCTCCCCCCTCTCAATTTTCAAATTCTCAGTCTAAAATAATAGGAGCCTTGCAAACACAGCCTGAAAGCAAAAGTGGGTGATTGCAATAGTCCTCTTGATATCTCAAAAGCCTCCCTGCCATACTTTAAAAACATATGCATACCCTGTTATTCAGCAAGGTCGGAAGCGTGTTGGCATTGCCAGCAATCTTCCGGCCTCTTTATTTTTTTGGCTACTTCAGGCATGGGGTACAAGATGCAGAAGGCAAGGCAAAAATATAAATTCTCCCCCTGTCCCCATCTGCCCCTCTCCCCAATCTAGAGCTTCTGCCTCTGAGTGAAATAGAATCCGACAGCAAGTTTAAGGAATCACTAAGGAATAATTAATAACTTGTTAAATCAGCTCCTTTTGCCCTTCTCTCAATCTTCTGTTTTCAGAAATTCCGATACCGAGACAGACTTCGGGAGACTCTCCAGATCTTGAATTTCGCTTTCGTGGGCAAAAAACTCGACTTCTTTGTCGTCAATCTGGATCTGATAGCTAGCGGTAGCTGTCACAACCCGTCGCTTTTTTTTGTCTTCTATTAAAACCCAACACACGACAGGTCTTACCCATCTCTCAACGTGCTGGCTTTGCTTGGTACTCCCAAAGGCATACCAGCCTTTAGCTTCAATAATCTGAAGCACTTTAAAATCGTTACTTGCCATATATTTCTATCGCGTTAACTTCAGTATTCTTCTTAGATAGAACGGCTAGCTTGCTAAGCATGGCAAAGGTTTGACTATCCCAAGCCACACTTTATAACCTGATTTTTTGTCAGGGAAGCGGGTTGGCAGGGCCTTGTATGCGTTGTTGCTTGCTAAATGTAGTGCGAGCTTTTTGTACTCTCCCACAATTACCGTAAAGTATCTATACCGCATCCTCAAAAATTATTCTCGCATTAGCCTCAACAGCAGCCAACTAGACCTTAGCTAGCTGCATCTAAGTGGATGCCAACTGCTTCTAACGCCTGGTTGGTGAGAGCGATCGGCATACAATATTGTTAAGACTTTTTGCTGCAATCAACTATCATCTTTACCCGATGGGGTAAAACTTAACTAGAGATTGCCGCTTTCAATTCTAAGCCTCGGCGTGCCTAATTCCTAATTAATTGTATGGTGTAGTTGATAATTGCCAAACCGTCGATCGCACTCAACCGCCGTGTCTAACTCTTCGATTACCATCACCGTTAAACTGTTCGCCGCCTTCGGTGAAGCCTACGGCGTTTCTGAACTTACATTAGAACTTCCTCCCGGAACTCCAGTGTCTCAAGTGCTCGAAAGCTCGATCGCCCAATATCCTCAATTAGAACAATGGCGCGATCGCACCCGCTTCGGCCTCAACCTGGAATTCGTCTCCCCCGACACCATCCTCCAAGACGGCGACGAAGTTGTCCTCATCCCTCCCGTCAGCGGCGGGTAGGCTAAGTTGGTCAATCAAAAATTCGAGGTTTTGTAGTTGTGTTCGATCGCACGACTGCCCAATTGTTAGCCCAAAAAAGATTTATTAAGTTTTGTAACAATTCCGTCGGCAAATCATCCTTGAGCTCGATCGGGCTCGCGTGTGGGCCTGACAATCTGGATTAAGAGCCCGATCCTGAAAACAAGTCAAATCCTTGTGGGGAGTAGGGGTTGGGCGTCCCGCCCGCCCAAATATCAAAGTTAAATACACCACTGTTTAACTGAAAAGTAACTGGAAAATTAATCCCGACTAAAAGAATCGGGTATGGTTGACGCACTAATTTGAGCGTGGTATTCTGCGAAAAGAATTAACAAACATCGCAAAACTAGAGAGTTGAGCTATGACCCAGGCGACCAGAACCCAATCCACAGCAGCAACCTTCACAGCCCTTAAGTGTAAAGAATGTGGCGAAGAGTACGAACTCCAAGCCAAGCACGTCTGCGATTGCTGTTTTGGCCCGCTTGAAGTCAAGTACGACTACGACGCCATCCGCCGCAGCGTCACTCGCCAAACCATCGCAGCCGGCCCCAACTCGATCTGGCGCTACCGCGCATTTTTACCAGTCGCTACAGATAACGTCATCGATGTCGGCACTGGGATGACTCCTCTATTAAAATCCCACCGCTTGGCGCGCCGCCTCGGTCTAAAAAATCTTTATATTAAAAACGATGCCGTCAATATGCCCACTCTCAGCTTTAAAGACAGAGTGGTGTCAGTCGCCCTCAGTAGAGCGAGAGAATTGGGTTTCACAACGGTATCCTGTGCCAGCACCGGCAATTTAGCTAACTCTACGGCTGCGATCGCCGCCCACGCCGGACTCGACTGCGTAGTGTTCATCCCCTCCGACTTAGAAGCAGGCAAAGTCCTCGGCACTCTGATTTACAATCCAACTGTCATGGCAGTTCACGGCAACTACGACCAAGTTAACCGCCTCTGTTGCGAAGTCGCCAATACACATGGCTGGGGATTTGTCAATATCAACTTGCGTCCCTACTATTCCGAAGGCTCAAAAACCCTCGGCTACGAAGTTGCCGAACAGCTAGGCTGGCAATTGCCGGATCACATCGTCGCTCCCCTCGCCTCCGGCTCTTTGTTCACAAAAATTTACAAAGGCTTTCAAGAATTCACCGAAGTCGGTTTAGTGGATGAAAAGAAAGTCAGATTCAGCGGCGCCCAAGCTGACGGCTGTTCCCCCATCGCCCAAGCATTCCGCGAAAACCGTGATTTCGTGAAACCGGTGAAACCGAATACAATTGCTAAGTCGATCGCGATCGGCAATCCAGCCGACGGTATGTACGCCTTGGAAATCGCTCGCAAAACCAACGGCAACATTGAATCCGTCAGCGACACCGAAATCATCGAAGGCATGAAACTGCTAGCAGAAACTGAAGGCATATTCACAGAAACTGCAGGTGGCACGACAATCGCAGTCTTGAAGAAACTCGTAGAAGCAGGTAAAATCAATCCCGATGAAACCACCGTCGCTTACATCACTGGCAACGGTTTGAAAACGCAGGAAGCAGTTCAAGGCTACATCGGCGAACCCATCACCCTCGAACCGAAACTAGAAGCTTTCGAGCGTGCCCTAGAACGCGCCCGCACGCTCGAACGCTTAGAATGGCAACAAGTTTCGGTTTAATAAATAGTCATTAGTCATCAGTTATTAGTCATTAGTTATTAAGCTGTTGACTACTGACTGAGGACTACTGATTAATAGTCATCAGTCATTAGTCATTAGTTATTAGTTATTAAGCTACTGACTAAGGACTACTGACTAAGGACTACTGACTAAGGACTACTGACTACTGACTAAGGACTAAGGACTAAAAAAATGACCGTCAAAGTTTTAATTCCCACTCCCCTGCAAAAATTTACCAACAATCAAGCCACTATTGAATGCGGCGGCGGCAATATTTCTGAGTTGATTGAATCCCTCGAATCAAATTGTCCCGGTATCAAAAAAAGCTTGTGCGATGAAAAGGGAGAACCCCGCAGGTTTTTGAATTTCTACGTCAATAGCGAAGATATCCGCTTTTTGGATGGCTCAAAAACTGCCCTCCAAGATGGCGATGAAGTCAGCATTGTTCCTGCTGTTGCTGGTGGCTGATTAATTTTTAACCGCAGATTGAGGCAGACGAACGCAAATGAACGCAGATAGTTATTTAAATCTATCTGCGTTCATTTGCGTTTTATGAAATCATATCATGTCCGATCGAGTGACCGCGATTAAAAGGGCGGGTTTTTGAGATTGTCAATTATTGGCAGATATTTTTCGTGAACCCGCCCCTACCGTATTAGGGGTAATCGACCGGACATAAGATCAAATGTAGGTTTGTAGCTGCGCTTGGGTACCCAAGCGCAACTACAAAACCTAAAACTCCTTTCTTGGTTCACAGCGCGTCAGAGAATTATCGCACTAGGAAGCTGCCCTTGCAGCAGTCCGGGGACGGCGCCGGCCCGTCACCTGATTGGCAGGAGATGGCGATGATGGCGATGGCGATGATTGTGATGATTGCGATGATAATAGCTTAGGTGCTTCCAGGGAACCTGGAGATACTGCTGCTTTTTCCGATCGCACTGCTTCTTCTGGAATTTGCATCAGGAATACCAACAGCGGATTGCTTTGAAGTTCCCGGCGCATCACTCGCTGAATTGCCTTTTCTATTTGCGTTTGAACTCCTACCCAGTCAACATCAACTTGTGAGTCAGCAGTGGCGGGTTTGACAAATTCTGACCAACGATCGCTCAAAACTGTTTCTATAGTTTGAGTGATTAATTTTATCACCTCCGCGCGCTCGGCTGATGTCACTACACCTTTCAAGTGAACTTCTGGTTTGGCAACTAATTTGCCTTCCCAATTCAAAGCCGCCGCTACAGTTACAACCCCATCTCCGGCTAACTGCTGACGTTCCTTGAGGACGCTAGCTTTGACCACGCCCGATCGAGAAGCATCTACCAATTCAATTCCTGAAGGCACTTGGCCAGCAACTCGCATCGAATTTTCAGTTAATTCTACGACATCGCCGTTATCAATAACCACCATATTGCTAGCGGGAATGCCCATGCTTTGAGCCGTTTTGGAGTGCTGGATCAGCATCCGGTGTTCTCCGTGAACCGGCAAGAAGAACTTGGGACGAGTCATGTTAATCATTAACTTTTGGTCTTCTTGACAACCGTGACCGGAAACGTGAATGCCTTTGTCGCGGCCGTAAACCACGTGTGCTCCCAGCATCATCAGTTTATCGATCGTGTTTACCACTGCGATCGTATTTCCCGGAATCGGATTAGCTGAGAAAATGACAGTATCGCCCTTTCTGATTTTCAGTTCGTGATGTTCGCCGTTAGCAATGCGAGTCATCGCCGCCATCGGTTCGCCTTGGGAACCTGTAGTTAAAATCAGTACCTTGTCTTCAGCCAAATTGCGGATTTCTTTCAGCGGTTTGAAAATACTATCTTCGCATTTGATGTAGCCGAGATTGCGGCAGTGAGCGATGACGTTAAGCATCGACCGGCCAACCACTCCGACATACCGATTGTTTTTCTTAGCCAAGTCCAAAACAATTTGCAATCGGTGTACCGAGGAAGCAAAAGTCGTCAGCAGCACTCTTCCCGGTGCTTGAGCGATAATTCTGTCTAAATTCGGCGCAACAGAACTTTCCGAAGCGGTAAAACCGGGAACTTCCGAGTTAGTAGAATCGCTGATCAAGCACAGCACGCCTTTCTCGCCGTACTCCGCTAGCTTTTGCAAATCAAAATGCTCGCCGTCTACAGGAGTGTGGTCAATTTTAAAGTCTCCGGTGTGGATCACAATTCCCACGGGAGTGTGAATTGCCACTGTAAAACTGTCGGCCATCGAGTGAGTGTTGCGGATGTATTCGACTAAGAAATTCTTGCCAATTCTGACAGTATCCCTGGGTCGAACCGTTCTCAATTCAGTGCGGTGAGACACTCCCGCTTCTTCGAGTTTCCCGGCTAGCAAAGCCATCGCCAAACGGGGACCGTAGATGACCGGAATTTCAAATTGTTTGAGGTGGTAAGGAATACCGCCTATGTGGTCTTCGTGACCGTGAGTCACGATCATACCTTTAATTTTGTGGCTGTTTTCCCGCAGGTAAGTCATGTCGGGAAGGACAATATTTACCCCGTGCATTCCATCTGTTGGGAACGCTAAACCGGCATCTAAAAGAATGATTTCGTCGCCGTACTCGAACACACAAGTGTTTTTACCGATTTCGTGCAGCCCGCCGAGGGGAATAACTTTTAGAGCAGATGCAGTTGTATTTTTGTTGATCATGCGTATCCTTTGTTAGTTATTTTTGTTATTGGTCTGTTAACTGTTGACTGTTGACTGTTGACTGTTGACTGTTGTCTGTCGTCTGTCGCCTACTGTCTAGACCTCTCCAATAATCCCTGTGGAACAGGCATCCTGCCTGTTCAAGACAAGCTTTTTGGGAGGCTTTTATCTGTTGTTCGTTGATGGGGGCGATTTTTTCCAAGATATTTGTGGAAAACTCCCCTACGGGGTTTTACTATCCCCTACAGTCAGTTGTCTTTTGCCTTCAGTCTTTAATCCTCAGTCTTTATTTTTTGACTGTTAGCTAATTACTAACAGTTAATTACTAATGACTAATGACTAACAACTAATGACTTATCACAACCAATATTCAGTTGTCTGAAAACTCGTTTTCGCTCGTCTTGCTAGCTGATACTGCTGCTAGCTGACTCAGTACGTCCTTTAACTTTTGAGTTACCTCAACGGGCGGATCGCACAGGGGCGGACGGGTGGAGCCTACATCCCAGCCTTGAAGTTTGAGAGCTGTCTTGACGAGAATGGGATTTGTGGTGATAAAAAGAGCTTTAAATAGGTCAAAAAGTTGCAAGTGAATCTGGGTAGCGACTTGAACTTGACCGGCCTCGAAAGCTTCGATCATCTGTTGCAGTTGCTCTCCTACCAGATGGCTGGCTACGCTAACTACACCAGATCCTCCTACCGCCAACATTGGCAAAGTTAGGGAATCATCTCCAGAATAGATGGCAAATTCAGGGGATGTCAAGCACCGAATTTGACTTGCTTGATCCAAGTTGCCACTTGCTTCTTTTACGGCCACAATATTGGGGATTTGGGCCAATCGAGCCACCGTCTCCGGCAACATATTCTGACCAGTGCGACCGGGGATGTTATATAACATTATAGGCAATTCTGGAGCAGATTGCGCGATCGCCCGAAAATGATTGTACAAACCTTCTTGCGGGGGCTTGTTGTAATAAGGAACCACCTGCAAACAGCCATCTAATCCGAGTTTAGCTGCTTTTTGGGTAGCTGCGACTGCTTCTGAAGTAGAATTCGATCCGGCTCCTGCGATTACCAACGCCTTACCGGCCACCGCCTTTTGTACCACCTGAAATAATTCGTACTCTTCATCCCAGGTCATAGTGGGAGACTCGCCAGTAGTGCCGCACACTACCAAGCTATCTGTACCGCGATCGGCTAAATGAACTGCCAATTGTTCTGCTACCGCATAGTTAACGCTGCCGTCTTCCTTAAACGGCGTAATCATTGCAGTCAGAACCCGTCCAAACTTTACCACACTTTCTCCGATTTTAGACTGTTGATTTTTGATTTTAAATTTTTGATTTCAGATGAAAGGTTTATCTAAAATCCCCAATTTCAATTTCCAAATTGCCAGGGTTCCCCCTATCCTATTTAGAAGCCGCCGCCACTTGGGTTCGCAACAAATTTTTTTGGACCAGCAACTCAGCTATCTGCACCGCATTTAAAGCCGCCCCTTTGCGGATTTGATCGCCAGACAGCCACATTTCCAACCCGCAGGGGTGAGAAATATCTTGGCGAATCCTGCCGACTAACACGTCATCCTTACCGCTGGCCTCGACAGGCATCGGGAAATAATTAGCTTGCCAGTCTTCTACCAGCTTAACCCCGCTTGCCTGCTTTAAGATTTCCCTGGCCTCGATCGCGCTAAAAGGCTCTGCAAACTCTAGATTAATCGCTTCCGAATGAGCGCGGAGTACGGGAACCCGCACACAAGTTGCCGTAATTTTAATCTCGTCCGTACCAAATATCTTCCGAGTTTCGTTTACCATTTTCATCTCTTCTTCACAATACCCCAAATCATTAATCGGGGTGTTGTGCGGAAACAAATTAAATGCTAAGGGGTAGGGAAATATATCGGTTTGGGGCGTTTCCCCCTGCAAAATTGCTCTTGCTTGAGCTTTCATTTCCTCCATTGCCCTCGCCCCCGCGCCGCTGGCAGACTGGTAAGTCGCTACAACTATGCGCTGTATCGGCCTAACTTTGTGAAGTGGCCAAACGGCAACTGCCATCAAAATAGTCGTGCAGTTGGGATTAGCAATTATACCTCGGTGAGCTGCTGCTGCTTGGGGATTGACTTCGGGAACCACTAGCGGTACGGTCGCATCCATGCGGAAAGCGCTAGAATTGTCAATTACTACTGCTCCGGCTGCTACCGCTTGCGGAGCCCATAATTTAGAAGTAGAGCCGCCGGCAGAGGCGAGCACCAGATCTACATTATCAAACGATCGCGACGACACTGCTTCGACCGGGAGCATCTCGCCGCCAAAAGGCAAAGTTGTGCCTGCTGAACGTTCCGAAGCCAGCAGCTTCAAGTTAGAAATCGGAAAACTCCGGCTGTGCAATAGTTCTAGCAACTCGGCCCCGACTGCGCCGGTGGCTCCTAAAATGGCAACTCGATAGGATTGAGACAAATTAGTTTCCTCCACAAATTAAAGTCTAAAAGATCGAAATCAAAAATTTAAATAACTGCAATTCTCAATATCAAACTTAATTAATGTTATGCGACATCAGGAGCATGAGAGGATGGCAATGGTGCAGTTAACCGAAACGGGCGATCGAACTTCCTGATTGATCCGTGCGATCGTACCCAATGCCAGTTTAGCATCTTTTGCAGATCGCCCACGCCCAATCCGCATCCGGTTAAGTTTTGCGATATATCTGCATTTTCGCAGGCGCATCCATTGACTTTGACTGGCCGCAGAGGCCGGCAAGATTGACATTACAGGGCGATATGTGCTATGGTGCATCGGCAATTAGTGGACTTAACCTCCACATTCCTAGCAGCAAAAGCTAGTATCCTCAAACCAAAACTATTTGGCAAGAGCCAAAAAAGTAGCCGGCAATGACTTACAGTCTCATCCGGTAAAGGTGTTGTAGTTGTGCCGTTACGAGTCAAAGCGTACAAAATTAAAATGCAGGCAAAGTCAGATTTGTATGTATTTTA
Source organism: Microcoleus sp. AT3-D2 (assembly GCF_036705715.1). Lineage (NCBI taxonomy): Bacteria > Bacillati > Cyanobacteriota > Cyanophyceae > Oscillatoriales > Microcoleaceae > Microcoleus > Microcoleus sp. AT3-D2. The sequence continues at coordinate 103,527 of NZ_JAUBVE010000008.1, forward strand.
TTACACTATTGTTAAATATCAAAAAAGCCGATGAAAGTAACCCAGGAAAAACTTCCAGCTAGCCAAATTAGTCTGGAAATCGAAGTACCGTCAGAAAAGTCAAAACAAGCTTACGAGCAAGTAATTAAACAATTTGCTCGCGAGGTAAATATTCCTGGGTTCCGCAAAGGCAAAGTTCCCCGTCAAGTTTTGCTACAGCGCCTAGGCCAGACTCGTTTGAAGGCGACGGCTTTGGAAAATTTGATTAATGATTCCCTGCAAAAAGCCCTCGAACAAGAAAAAATTGCCGCAATTGGCAGTTTTGAACTTCGCACCGAGTTTGAAGAATTACTAGAGAAGTTCGATCCAGAACAGCCTCTGATTTTTTCGGCGAAAGTTGATGTACAACCCGAAGTGAAAATGGGTCAGTACACAGGTTTGCAGCTTCAAGCAGAAGAAGCTAAGTATGATGAGGCTCAGGTAGATGAGGTATTGGAAAAATATCGATCGGACAAGGCTACTTTAATCCCCGTAGAAGGCCGGCCGGCTCAGTTGGGAGACACGGCTTTGGTTGATTTCTCCGGTAGATTTGCGGAAGCACCTGAAGGCGAAACTCCCGCAGAAATTCCCGGCGGTCAAGCAGAAGACTTTCAAGTAGAATTGTCAGAAAATCAGTTTGTACCGGGCTTTATCGAAGGCATGATCGGGATGAATCCCGGAGAAACTAGAGAAGTTTCTGTGCAGTTCCCAGATGAGTATAGCAGTGAAGAACTAGCGGGAAAACCGGCAGTCTTTACGATTACCCTCAAAGAACTTAAGGAAAAAGAATTGCCGGAGCTGGATGACGACTTCGCCCAAGAAGTCAGCGAATTTGAAACTTTAGCAGAACTGCGCGAATCGCTCGAAACTCGGTTTAAAGCAGACAAAGAAAACCAGACATCAGCTAATAAGGAAAAAGCTATATCAGCAGCACTCGCGCAGCTAATAGAAGTGGAAATTCCCGAAACAATGATCGATCGCGAAATCGATTATTTGCTGAATCAACAAGCCGTCCAATTGAAAAATTACGGCATAGATATTAACCAACTGTTTACGGAAGAAAATATGGGCCCGATGCGGGAACGCTCGCGCCCGGAAGCAGTCGATCGGCTCAAGCAGACTCTAGCTCTGGCAGAAGTATCCAAGCTGGAATCCTTATCTGTGGAAGACGCAGAAGTAGCAGCAGAAGTAGCAAAAGTTAGAAAGCAGTTTCCCAAAGGAGATTTTGATCCCCAAAGGTTGCAGGAATTTGTAAGGGAAGACTTGCTCAAACAAAAAACCCTGAAATGGTTGGAAGAAAAAGGGACAATCGAACTCGTACCTGAAGGCTCTCTGACTCCCGCAGCAGAAGAATCAGAAGAATCGGACGCTCAAGATTCAGCAGAAGCAGCCACGAGCGTTGAAGTGGAAGTCGTAGGCGAAGAATAGAACTTAAATGTGTTCAAATGTCCTAATTGGGGACATGAAATCAACCGTGATTTTAACGGCGCACCTGATCCTTAACTACAAGCTCCGGGTGCGCCTGATCCTTACTAAAAGCTCGGAGTGTCCACTAGAAGCAGCGATGATTTACAAGTAGGTGTTTTAACTCATTCACCCCGCGAGCCTTGCGAGTCACTCCAGCGTTGCGCCCAGCGCAGAAAGCAATTTCAGAACTCAAAACTCCCCATTCCCCCGATATCTGTTCAGAAGAGGCATAATAGTTAAAAGCTGGCGGCTTAATTTAAAGCTTTCATCAGCAGCAGCAAATTGTCTAGAATCCTTGACTGGTGTCTTATGGTTGTATCTCAATCTTCCAATTACCTAATTACAAGCTATAACGATTTTGATGTCAGTTCCAGCCCCAGCAATGTAGTGCCGATGGTACTAGAACAGTCGGGGATGGGCGAGCGGGCCTTTGACATTTACTCGCGCTTGCTGCGGGAGCGAATTGTGTTTTTAGGAACTCCCGTAACCGACGAAGTTGCTGACTCGATAGTGGCTCAGCTATTGTATCTGGATGCCGAAGACCCAGAAAAAGATGTCCAAATGTACATTAATTCCCCCGGCGGCTCGGTGACGGCCGGCATGGCAATTTATGACACAATGCAGCAAATCCGCCCGGATGTGGTGACGATTTGTTACGGTTTGGCAGCGAGTATGGGCGCATTTCTGCTGACAGCAGGAGCCCACGGTAAGCGGATGTCTCTTCCGAGTTCCCGAATTATGATTCACCAGCCGCTTGGAGGCGCTCAAGGTCAAGCAGTTGATATTGAGATTCAAGCCAAAGAAATCCTTTATCATAAGCGTAAGCTGAATCAACTGCTAGCGCACCACACAGGCCAACCGATCGACAAATTAGAGGCTGATACAGAGCGCGACTTTTTTATGTCAGCCGAGGAAGCCAAAAATTACGGTTTGGTCGATCGAGTTATCGCTAAGGAAAACCTTCCGACGGCGGGAGAGAATGTCACTGCACTGAATTAAGAGGCTGTTATGTCTAAGTACGACTCCCATCTAAAATGTTCGTTTTGTGGCAAGTCTCAAGAGCAAGTACGCAAGTTGATCGCAGGGCCCGGGGTGTATATCTGCGACGAATGCGTAGACTTGTGCAATGAAATTTTAGATGAGGAGTTGTTTGATTCGAGTGCAGTACCCGCAGCGGCGGTGGCACCGAAGCAGGAAACAACGCAAAAGCGCCGCGCTACTTCGGGCAAAAGTATGTCGCTGAGCCAAATTCCCAAGCCGAGGGAAATTAAAAATTATCTCGACGAAAATGCGATCGGGCAAGATGAGGCGAAAAAGGTGCTCTCGGTGGCAGTTTACAACCACTACAAGCGCCTGAGCTTTATCCATGCCAAAAATAGCGGCAAGCACCCGCCGGAAGAAGTAGAACTGCAAAAATCGAATATTTTGTTAATCGGGCCGACTGGTTGCGGAAAAACTCTGCTGGCTCAGACTTTGGCGGATATGCTAGACGTACCCTTTGCGGTGGCTGACGCGACGACGCTGACGGAAGCGGGCTATGTCGGGGAAGATGTGGAAAATATTTTGCTGCGGCTGCTGCAAGTGGCAGATATGGATGTGGAAGAGGCGCAGCGTGGCATTATTTATATTGATGAAATTGACAAAATTGCCCGCAAGAGCGAAAATCCTTCGATTACGCGGGATGTGTCGGGTGAAGGGGTGCAGCAGGCGCTGTTGAAAATGCTTGAGGGGACGATCGCCAATGTACCTCCCCAAGGCGGCCGCAAGCATCCCTATCAAGACTGCATCCAAATTGATACCAGCAATATCATGTTTATTTGCGGCGGCGCTTTTGTCGGTCTAGAGAAAGTGATAGAGCAGAGAACGGGTAAAAAGTCAATGGGTTTTATTCAGCCCGGAGAAGCTCAGCCGAAGGAAAAGCGGGCTGCTGATGTACTCAAGCAACTGGAACCGGATGATTTGGTGAAGTTTGGGATGATTCCGGAGTTTATCGGGCGGGTACCGGTGGCGGCGGTGTTGGAACCGTTGGATGAGGAAACGCTGATGGCGATTTTGACTGAGCCGCGCAATGCTTTGGTTAAGCAGTATCAAAAGCTGCTGAAGATGGATAATGTGCAGTTGGACTTTAAGCCGGAGGCGATTCGGGCGATCGCCCAGGAAGCATACCGTCGCAAAACTGGAGCGCGGGCGCTGCGGGGAATTGTCGAAGAATTGATGTTGGATGTGATGTACGAGTTGCCGTCGCGCAAGGATGTCGCCCGGTGTACGATTACTAAGGAAATGGTCGAGAAGCGATCGACTGCCGAGTTATTGGTACTTCCGTCTTCGCTGCCCAAGCCAGAGTCAGCTTAAAAGTAGATATTCACAATCACTAGGTTACTCTAATTCAACCTAAAACTTTTAGGGTATTAAGAAACCTGGAAGGGCGGCGACTCTTAGCAGCGCCCCTACTACAAAAACCGGGTTCCTCGGTTTTTTTTAGTGATCTACTTACCAATCTATAAAATCATCTTCACCTAACTCAGAAGATAACTCTGGAAAATCCGGTTCCGATTCCAATCTAAAAGTTTCCGACTCCCAAATCTCCAAGTCATCCGACAAATCGACTACTTGCCCGTCAAACATATCAGCTAATTGCCTAGCCGTATTCGCGACATATTGAGCGTCATCACGCACCGCTATAGCCTGAGCGTTAAAGTCATTTTGAGATTCTGTAGAACCGTTTGTGGGCGATCGCGCTTCGGAAATTGCCGGCACATTAACGGCGGTATTTTCAGGCGCTGGCGGGTGTTTTTGTTCTTCTCCACCATTCCCCAAAAAATCATCTGTAATCTCAGAACCCGCCGACTTCTGCACCTGTGGGCCTGCATCATCCGCAGGATGAGAATTCCTGGAATTTTCACCAACACGTCCGTTAGAAGTGGGCAAATCCTTGGCGCGGGAACTATTAGTTTCAGCGGGATTTGTCAAGCCCACTTTTACTGTTACTCGACGGCTAAAAATTTGCAAAAAAGCTTCTTCAATATTAGCTACTTTGTCTTTAACCATATTGAGCAACGGCTGCGAACTAATCTTAACATGAGCAGTATTATTGCTAAAAATTACTAGCTGTCCATGTTGGCGAAGCAGCGATTGAGTTCCATGCGGTCGCACGCGGTCAAGTACCTGTTCCCACACTCGATTTAAATCGATTTCATCGGCTGAATTAGTCGGTGAATAATTTGTTTGATTCGTTTCAGCAGTTGGTACAGGTGCGGGAATCGGTGCAGGAGGTGTGCTTTCTGTTCGATTAGCCACAGGCTGCGACTGAGATGGAGGATTTTGCGAATTTGGAACTGAAGATTGTTCAATATTAGATGTCTGGCTCCCCCCCTTAGCAAGGGGGGGTTGGGGGGGGTGATTTTGTGGTGCTTGAGCAACATTTTTCGCTGGTTCGCTTGTTGGTTGCTGGTGAGTTCTAATTGCTGAGGGCAATAATCCCAATAGCGTTACTTCCAGCCACAAACGTGGCTGAGTGGTATTTTTAATTTGCACTTCGTGGGTTTGCAAATGTTTCTGACCTGCCAAAATCAACTCCGCATCCCAATTGCGAGCAAAATCCCCCAGTTTTTCCCAAGTTGCCGATGTTAACGCTACTAAATCTGAGCGTTTCGGGGCCGATTTGGCTATTAGCAAATCTCGGTAAAAGCTCGCGAGACTTTGCAGCACGATTAGCGGTTCCCGGCCGCGATCCATGAGGTGGCGGGTCATGTCTATTAGTGCTGTAGCGTTATCTGTATCAATAGCTTGCAGCAAATCCATTAAATCATTTTCGGGGACGGCGCCGACTAAATCCCAAACTTTTTCTACTGTTACTTCACCCTGAAATAAACTTAGTTGGTCGAGCAAACTTTCGGCATCCCGCAGACCTCCTTGGGCGATTTGAGCGACCATTTGTACTGCATCACTCGCAATATTGATATTTTCTAATTTGGCAATTTTGTGCAAGTGAGCAATCATTGCATCGAGGGGTATGCGACGAAAGTCAAACTTTTGGCACCGAGAAATAATAGTTGGTAATACTCTTTGTGGGTCGGTTGTGGCGAGGACGAATACAACGCGATCTGGCGGTTCTTCTAAGGTTTTTAATAAGGCATTAAATGCCTGGGTACTGAGCATATGAACTTCGTCGATTACATATACTTTATAGCGGCATTGTACGGGAGAAAATTGAGATCGTTCGATTAAATCCCGAATGTTATCTACTCCTGTGTTGCTGGCGGCGTCAATTTCGATGACATCTAGTGTCGAACCTCGGGCAATTTCTTGGCAAACGTTGCATTTGCCGCAGGGTGTTGGGGTGGGGGCAACCGTAGAAATACAGTTGAGGGATTTGGCGAAAATTCTGGCACTGGAGGTTTTACCGGTGCCTCTGGGGCCGGTGAATAGATATGCTGGTGCTATGCGCTCTTGTAGGATGGCGCTGGTGAGGGTTTGGGCGATCGCCTCTTGACCGACTAATTCGGCAAATGTCTGAGGGCGATATTTGTGGTGCAGGGGTTCGTAGGTCACGATCGAATATTGGTGGTATTAGCTGTAATCTTAGCTAAGGAGACGTTGTTCGATCGCACCACAGCTCGACTTTCACAGCAAGCCGCCCGGTGGGCTTGCAAGGCGTCCGCGAGCGCACAGTAGGAATATATCACTCTCCCAACGTCCGCCCCTCGATCGTCCGGGCGATCGGCTGTTCTGCTTGATGTTTTCCGCAGCTCGCTTCCATAGTTACTATTAATTTATGTGTATTTCTTTTTATTTTTCTCGAAGAGGAGCCCCCCGAACAAACATTTTTTTTAGCTGTATAGGTATAATATATTACAGACAATTCACCATTTCTATTGACCAGTACCAGCGCGCGATTTTCCGATATTTCGGAAACCTGCTTGCAGTTAAAGATAAAGTATTAATTAGAGGGTGCGTGCTCCAGTTGCAGAAATCCAGTTGTACCAAGATGATGGTGGAATGATGTCAATGTTGGTTGATCCAGTTGCACTAACAGCTCTACTCTGGAGTCCTGTATAAATATAGCGTCAAATTTTACCCTTTAAAAGCCCATGTCAACCCAAATAATCCTTGTAGAACCAAGGTTGGCAGTAGCCTCTCCCAAACCTAAAAAGGCTAAACCCGGAGATCCGTCCTCAGACCAACTCTTAATAGGAGGGGCGGGATTACTGTTGTTATTGCTTATCGGTTTAGCGGTCTTTACCAAGTTAAAACTCGACGATTTGAGCAAAAAGCTCAAATTTGAGGAGTTTAGAAATCGAGAACTCCAGAAAAAATACAAAATGGCTCTCGAAACCATGTCAAAGATGGAAAAGAATCCCGACCTTATCCACTCGCGAGACTTTAATTTAGACTACCTGAGAATGCGAATGGCGGAAGAAGTCTTTCACTTTGCCATTGTGAACCAGATTAAGGTAAAAGTCAAAGAGAAAATTAGTATTGCCCTGCGTCCGACTCAGGGTGCAGTGGGAGATAAAAACGGGAATGCCGGCAGCGGTAGGCAAGTAGATTCGATGTTTGATATCGAATACGAAACTGGCGATCCGGCGGTAAAAATAGAAAAACGAGTGCTGTTTCGGATTCAAATTAAGCTGATGAAACTGCCGACTCAGGCAACATCGGCGACAATTAATCAAATTATTGACTGTTTGGAAACTTATCTGAGTCCTTCAGACGACCACGACAGTTGGCAGCCGACAATTCAAGGTCGCATCGTTCATATTGAGTGGGATCAAAAAGCCAAGCCGACGCCGATGTTGGTGCTAGAACAGTCGAATGAAGGGGTGAATGTTACCTTTAGGACTACGAGAACGCCTGCCGGCAGACCTACAAATGCCAATGATAGCCAATTAGTAGGAGCTAAGGGTCAAAAAAGTGGCAAAAGTAGTTCTAAAACTCCAGCCAAAGGTGCAACCAAAAGTCCTGCCAAGGTAGGAGGAAAGCGTCCCGGTTCTCGGAAATAAGTTGAGGTGGATTAATATTATTTTTCCGAAAGAACGCCTGTGGCAGCCGCTGTTGATGTATCTTGTGCGAGGTAGCCGTCTTCCATGTGAATAATGCGATCGGCTATATCTAAAATGCGGTTGTCGTGGGTGACAAGCAAAATAGTACAGTGCTGTTCTTTGGCCAAACCTCGCATAATTTCTACTACATCTCGACCTGATTTACTGTCTAGTGCTGCTGTGGGTTCGTCTGCTAATACTAATTTCGGCTGGCTGACTAATGCGCGGGCGATCGCAACTCTTTGTTTCTGGCCGCCAGAAAGACTGTCGGGGTAATAATCTATTCTTTCTCCCAAGCCTACAGCTTGCAGCATTTCCTCTATTTTATCATTAGTTTCTTGGGGAGAAAGATGACTGTGCAATTCTAAAGACATTTGCACATTTTGCCTAGCTGTCAAGCATTTGAGCAAATTGTGAGCTTGGAAAATATAGCCGATGTCGCGGCGGACTTTAACTAATTTATTTTTCCCCGTTCCCCGCAATTCTTGGTCGAGAATTTTAAGACTACCTTCTTGGATCGATCGCAAAGCTCCAATCAAGGTTAACAATGTTGTTTTACCAGACCCCGAAGGCCCAGTCATCAGCACGATTTCGCCCGGATAAATGTCTAGGTTGATATCAAATAATGTCTGTTTGCGAAGTTGTCCTTCGCCGAAGGAATGATTGAGATTTTTAATTGAGACAACGGGTAAAGTGTTCATAGGTAATTTGTAGTTGGCAATTGGGCATGGGGAATTGGGCATGGGGAATTGGGAATTAGGCTTTGGGCATTGGTAAGGAGGAGATTTTTTTATTTGCGATCGATATCAGATATTTCATCAATCATTTTCTCTTTCTTACCACCTATTGAGTGTAGATAAGTATTGAGCTTCGGCGACAATTCATCAATTATTGGTTGAAATCTTCTTACCTGTTCATCTACCAGCAACTGTCTGGCATATGCCAGTCTCAAAAAGGTGATTGTTTCATACAAAGAACCTCTGGCAATCTTAACAAAACGCCGATTATCTTGATAATTATACCTGCCCCGTCCTTCTGCAATATTAGCGCAAACACTATCGGCGGCGCGTACAAGTTGCTTGCCCATAGTATCTTTTGTAAAAAAGTCCCATTCTTTGACGATAAACCAAACCTCATTTGCTAGCTTTTCTGCCAACTTGTAAACATCCAAATCCTCAAAATCCGGTCTACTCATATCTACACCCCTCTATTACCAATTACCAATCCCCAATTCCCAATTCCCCATTACCAATTACCAATTACCAATTACCAATTCCCCTTCTAAAAAATATCCGCCGGGTCAGCAGCCTGCAACTTCCTAACTGCGATCGCCCCCGACACAGAACACATGACAACTGTCATAATAAAAACAGTCATAGCTTTCGCCAAAGTCATATACATCGGCAAACTCGTAGCACTTCTCCCTAAATTGTACAGCACCAAAGAAACTCCAAACCCCGGCAAATAACCAAGAATTGCCAAAATCAAAGCCTCTTGAAACACCACACCCAAAAAGTAAATATCCTTATATCCCATCGCCTTTAGCGTAGCGTATTCGGGTAAATGATCGGTAACATCAGTATAAAGAATTTGATAAACAATCACTATCCCAACGATAAATCCCATTGCCGCGCCGAGAGTGAAAACAAATCCGATTGAGGTACTTTCCTGCCAATATTTTTTTTCAATATCTACAAACTCTTCTTTAGAAGAAATTCTCACATCATTAGGCAAAGTTGCCCTCATTTTATCAACAACAGCCTTAACATCTGTTCCCGGCTGCAAGTGAACAATACCTATATCGATTAAACCTCTTGTTCTCCGCGTCGAAAAAATCCGCATAAAGTTCAAATCGCTGGTGACAAGATTTCCGTCGGCACCGAAAGAGGCCCCTATAGTAAATAAACCATCTACCCTAACGCGGCGATTGTCAACTTCAGTTTCAACAACTTTTCCCTGTTTGAAATATTCTGCTACCGGTCCAAACTCCGGGCGGGAAGCTTGGTCAAATAAAACCACATCCGAAATTTTGATTTTGTCCAAATTATTTTGGATTTCAGGCATATCAAAGATGGGATGAGTGGGGTCAAAACCGATTACCATCAATTGGCGGGTATTACGCTGGTTGGGGTCGGGGTTTTTCCACAATCCAAAGCCTAAATATACGGGACTAATTGATTTAACGCCGTTAAAGCTCAAGGCTTGATACAAGCGACGCTGGGGAAAACTTTTCATGGCTATTAAAGCCGTAGACTGGGTGCTGGTGATAAAAATATCCCCTTTTAACTTAGAGTGAAAGGTGATGGAGCTTTCAAAGAGCGCGTCTCTAAATCCGAACTGCATAAACATTAGCAAGTCGGCAAATCCAATGCCGGCTAGTGCGACGGCTAAGCGCATTTTTTCGCGGGTTAACTGTGCCCAAGCTAGTGGTATTTTGGCCATAATCCTCCGATTTTAGATTTGAGATTTTGGGTTTTGGATTGAATAATTTTAGGATTTAAGTACGGGTGTTGAGGAAGCGGTTTTTTTACCCTTATATTTGATTCAAACCCTTAATCTCGGTTAAAAACCCGGTTGCTTGAGTCCCCATGCGTAAGTTCTGTCAAGGTAAAATTTAGATGTCTATTTTTACTTCAACCTGCAAGTTTGTGAGGGCTGCAACTTTTTTGCTCGACTCGGGATTGAGGCGAATTCTTACTTCGATAACTCTCGCGTCGGTGTCGGCGGCGGGGTCTGTATTGAGGACATCTTTTTTGCCGATTTGTTTGCCGATGCGAGTGACAGTGCCTTCCAAAGTGCCTGCAAAAACCGGGCTGGTGACTGTTGCGCGCTGGCCGTTTCGCACTTTGGCGATGTCGGTTTCGTAAACTTCTGCTACGGCGTACATTTGGTCGGTTCCGCCTAGTTCTACGATGCCGTCTTGGGTGTTGACACGTTCTCCTTGTCGGCTGTGAACTTTGAGGATGTCGCCGGATACGGGTGCTTTGACGTAGCTTAAGTTTAAGTCTACTTGAGCTTTTTGTTTGGTGGCGATCGCACTTTCTACGGCGGCTTGGGCTGCTTGCACGTCTTCGGGACGGACTTCGGCAATTTGGTCGAGATTTGCTTTGGCTTGATTGATTTGTTCTTGGCCGGTTTCTGCTTTTTGTTTGAGTATTGCTTCGGCTTGATTGATTTGTTCTCTACCGGTTTCTATCTTTTGATTTAAGGTAGCTCTAGCTTGGTTAATTTCCTGCCTGCCTGTTTCTAACTTGCGTTTTAGATTGGCTCGCGATTGATTGATTTCCTGCTTGCCAGTTTCTACTGTTTGTTTGATTGTTGCTTTCGTTTCGACTATTTGCTCTTGCAGTGTTTGCACAGTTTTTTCTAATATAGCTTGAGCTTCTCTGACTCTCTGGCGAGCCGTCTCTACTGCTAAGCGTTTGGTGTCGTAGGCGGAAGCAGAAATTGCGCCTGTTTCTGAGAGCTCTTTATTGCGTTGTTCCTCGGCTTCGGCGTTGGTTAATTCGGCTTTTAGCCGATCGACTGTAGCGTTTTGAGAGGCAATTTCGCCGCGCAATTGAGCTTCTAACCTAGCCAATTTGGATTGCTGCACCTCTGTTTCTCTTTGGAGTTGTGCCTCAAATTTAGCAAGATTAGCTTGTTCGGCTTCGGTTTCTCTTTGCAGCGCGGCCTCGAATTTGGCGACGTTAGCTTGTTCGGCTTCGGTTTCTCTTCGGAGTTGAGCTTCCAAGCGGGCGACATTGGCTGCTTCGCCTTCGGTTTCTCTTTGCACTTGTGCTTCAAACTTGGCAACTTCTGCTTTCCCGGCGCCGACAACGCCTGTTTTTGCGCCTGCTTGAATTTTCGCTAATTCTGCTTGTTTGACTTTGACTTCTTTGTCGGCTTGTTGGAGGATTGCTTGGAGCCGATCGCGCGTATCGAGAACTGCTATGATTTGTCCTTGACTGACTCGATCGCCCTCTTCCACCTGCAACAGTTCAATTCTTGCTCCCTCCGACGCCGAAGGGGCCGACAATTTGATAACTTCCCCCTGCGGAGTCAACCTACCCAAAGCTGTGACGCTGGTGCGGGTGGAGGCGGGAGTTGCAGCAGCCGTTGCAGCCGCCGCCTTTAACTCTTCGGCTTTTCTAATTTGAGATACTTGCCAAAAACCGACTCCTGTGGTAATGAGAGTGGCCGCGATCGCTAAACCGATGACTCCTCGCCCTGGGGGTTTTAAAAATGATTTATCCTTGACCCGTGATTCCTTTCCCATTACTTATAAAGTAGGTGATTTCCTAATTAAGTTTTGCCCACCTACTATTAAGTAGTGTAAACAAATTTCAGCTATTTAGGGAAATCAAAAAGCACCTCGGTCATGTAATGTTCGGCCCAATCTTGACCGAAAGCTTTTTCGAGTACGCGGCGGGTTTTGTCGTTTTGCTGCTGCTGGCTACAGTAGTAAATATGAGCGTCGAGAATTTTCGATTCTTCGGCGGCAGAGACTGGTTCGGAGGCCACTGCCTGTTTGCAGTGAATTTCCACGTAGGATTCAACTATGTCGAGAAATCGGTTTTCTTCTTCCATCGACTCTGGCCGCACAAACAGACAAAATTCTGAGAAAATATCCCCCCATTCGGGAATTTGGCGGGGACAAGAAAATTGGTTGACCGGCAAAATTTCCAGTTGAGTTCGGTAGGTTTCCGACAAAGTTCGATCTCGATTGAGGGGAGAAAGGTCTGCGATCGCGGCGCTAACTTGGCCTTTGCCTGCTACTATATCCGTACCGAACATCGGCAAAGCATAATTCGGTCTGGGAAACATCACGCAGTGCAGGATATCCAACACCGGCCCGACTTTAGCGAGTTCGAGGTGTATTTTGCGGAACTGGGGCGTTTGATAGCAGCGGTTTTCAATGATCAGTTTTTCTCCTTCCAAGCGCCCTTCTACGTATCCCAACTCAGCGGGCAGGTGGTAGGGTTCCAGGTCTAGATAGCGGTGCCATACTGCTTCCATCCGGTCTGCTAAATTGCGGATGAGGTAGTGTTGTTGTTCGCGGAGGGAAGGCTGGGATATTTCTAACATTCCTATTTATCGGGGGATAGCTTAATAAAACTTGATTCTACTGTTGCAGGATGCAGGAAAAAAGGTAGATACTTTAACAATATCAGTAGATTGACTTACGATCGAGCAAGTTTTACAGGAGATTTTGTATGTTTGGTCTGGGATTGCCCGAAATGGGCATTATTGCGGTAGTCGCTATTCTAATTTTCGGACCCAAGAAGATTCCTGAGTTAGGAAATGCTTTGGGAAAAACGCTGCGGAGTTTTAAGGAAGGGGTTGGTCAATCTGAGGATGAACCTGTTGAGAAGGATAAAGAGGAAGAGGGCCAGCCGAAAGTGTAAATTAGGTTTGTAGTGAGGATTTTAGTCCTCATTTTTAAGGGTTCAAGCCCTCACTACGAACCTATTCGGGAAATTTGCCTTCTCTAACTTCAAGGGAATAATCTTTCACAGCTTGGGTAATTGTTTCTCGCAAATTGGCGTAAGCTTTCGCAAAAGGCGGCTGTTTTTCGGAAAGTCCCAACAAATCGGAAGTAACTAAAACTTGACCGTCGCAGTGCGGCCCGGCGCCGATACCAATGGTGGGAATAGTTAATTTTTGGGTAATTTGAGCGGCTAAGTCTGCGGGAATGTGTTCTAAGACGATCGCAAAGGCACCTGCTTCTTGAAGCGCGATCGACTCTGCAATGATGCGATCGGCTGCTTCGACTGTTTTTCCTTGTTTTTTGTAGCCGAGTTGGTGTACGGACTGCGGAGTTAAACCGACGTGCCCCATCACCGGAATTCCGGCGGATGTTAGCTGCGAAACTGTGGCGGCCATTGCTGGATATCCACCTTCTAATTTTACAGCTTGAGCGCCTGTTTCTTTCAAAACTCTCCCGGCCGAGTGCATGGCTTGCTGGGGATTTTCTTGGTAAGTCAAAAACGGCAAATCGACCACAATTAATCCTTGTTTAACTCCACGGCGCACAGCTTTAGCGTGGTGCAGCATTTCATCGAGGGTTATGGGTAGGGTTGTGTCGTAGCCTAAGACTGTCATGGCGAGGGAATCGCCGACTAGGATGATATCTACGCCTGCTTGATCGATGAGTTGGGCGATCGCATAATCATAAGCTGTCAGAGCAACAATTGACCGCCCTTGTTGTTTCCACTGAATTAATTGATGAGTAGTGACTGACATTTTAGTGCAAAAATATAATATTATTTCTGGGTATTACTTATGATATCAAATCCGGTTGATTCGTCCTTGTATAATTTGCGCTGTACAATTTGCGCGATGTAGGGGCGGGTTTGACCAACCATCTATGTTGAAAACTAAGTATATAGTAAACCCGCGCCCCTCATGCTCAGTTGGTTCAACGCGAGACTAAAAGACAATGGGCTGTGTATTTATGGCAAAAACCATAGGAATTTTACACCCGAATATAACTTTGGTTTCCCTCTGCAGGCAAAACAATCAACCGCTGATTTTTCAAATCGGGTTCTAAACCCAAATCTTCGAGGGGAATTAAGCCGAGTAAAGGTTCTTCTCCTGCGGGAATTTCTACACAATCATACCTGCCTTCTCGTCCAGCTACGGCAAGAGTGACATCTTTGAACAGACGAAATTTTCTGGTTCCTATTGCCGTATGTCCGTCGATTTCACCTAGCATTGGCAAACCCAACTGACTGATAATATCTGCTGGTAAGCAGAGTCGAGTTGCGCCTGTATCGACTAAGACGTTATCGATGGTGATAGAGCGTATTTGCTCTGCGGGGATGAACCCTCTTTCTCCCAGAATTTCATCGATGTGATTGGTGACGGTTATTGTTGCGGTGACTCTGCCCATTATTTTATCCTTTTGTTTTGCTATAGAATGTTTCCGTTGCTTTTTGAGGAAATTATATCCAATCAAGGGTGTATATTCTATATTTTAACAATCTTTGTAACTGAGAGCGATTTTTTTATTTATTGCTAAATTTCTGCTAAGAAACAAATGTTGCAAATTAATAGCAAAAATGCTCTCTAATTATTGAGTCACGAAGCTTCTGCCATTCTTGTTTAGAAACATCAGCACGAGTTTTGTCACCCGATGGATCGCGAATATCCCAAATTGTATCTGCAATTCGATCGATTGATCGCCCATGAGAACGATAATCGAAGTCCCAGAAAGCATCACCGACGCAATCTCCTTGTGTAGTAATCATTTCTCGATCGACTGTATTACGAATAGCATTCCATTCGCGGATGTAGGCAGAAGAATCGTCAGATCGCAATTTACGGTCTCCTAATTGAGGATTCACTCTATAAAAAAACCAATCCGTAAACCTATCCACAGCTTGAGTGCGTGATTCATAATCGCGCGCTGTAGCACTGTCTATATTGGAACCACCGAGTACAAGGGCTATAGCTAATGCACACACCCCTAAAAACTTTGATCTTGACTTAATTGAAAGTGATTTAATTAGCATGATTAAACCCAATAAAAATTATGAATTTCCCCGATATAGCTGGTGATAAATATTTCGTTGCCATCCATCTATAGAACAAGAACTTCCTCCTGTTTGAGGTACGAGAGTAGATAAACACCAATAATTTTTACCATCAAAAACAACGCCTTTTTTGATATATTGTAACTCTGAGATAGGTTTCCACGGTCGATCAATATTAGACTCGTCATAATATCGATATTGTTTTCCCTTGACCTCTAAACCCTGATCCGTACCTCCCAACCAATAACGACCTTCTTGAATTATGTTTGATGAAGATTTTTGTTGATTACTATCTGTCTTTTTCTCAATCCACCAATTCCTCACAAAACGTTTGGTATTTTCAGAACCTCTTGTCGTAGCGACTATAACTAGCAGTTCTCCTTGTTGATTGATAAACTCAAAACGACAAGGCCCTTCTCCCGTACCAGAACAATCCTTAATCTCTTTATATCCTAAATCAAATAGCTCTTTAACCGAACGATCTCTGAGGTTAGGTTGACCTTGTAAGCTGGGCTGCCACCCTTGTTGAATCAGGATTTGACGCGCCTCTTTGTATGGCATACGTTGTTGAAGAGGTATTTTTTTAGTGGAATTTACAGAATTTTCAAGGCTGACTTGAACCTTTTCACTTAAAGCAACAATTGTTAAATTTTTTTCGGAATTATTGATGTAATTTTTTTGACTTCCTGTATCGACTTTCGCACTATTTATGCGGGGAATTTGTTGCTGTGGGGCAGCACCTGCAAAACTTGTATATCCAATGGGGATTAGTCCCATCAATGGTGCAATAATTCTGGTTGTAATAAGAGTGCGATCGCCTATCCAATTTTTCATACTCATCGGTTTAAAACCTTTCTTTTTACAGAGTTGTGTAGAGATGACCTCTACTCTAGAAGTTATCTTCGATAAATGCTGCGGTGTAAGGCGATCGAGTCTCACAGTCCACAATTGGAAATATACATTTCGCGTCGAATTGCTGACCATTCACTAATGCCGATCCGATCGCTTTTGGGAATTTGCTGTCCGGTTCGTTGAGGATGGCGGCTGTAAAAAATTGTATCTGCAAGTAAATCGTAGGTTTCTTCGTAGGTTTCGCCGTTAATTGTCGTGAATTCCCATCCTGTATTTCCTGGGGCGGGCCTAAAGCAGACTTCTTGTACCGACTTGACTCGCGGATCGATCGCTTCGCGCAATCTCCGCCATTGATTGCTATATTCGCGATCGCCCGCTTGGAGTTTGCGATTGTTTAACTGAGGATTAACCTTGTAGAACAAGAAATCGGTCAATTGATCGACGGCTTGTTCTCGCGATTCGGCTTTGGCTAGATTGGGGCTGCTGAGGACAATGGCGATCGCCAGAGAACAAACCATTGAAAATCTTGAGAGAGACTTAATTGATAACAACTTGATTAGCATAGTGATTTGGTGTTAATTCCTACTTCCAACCCAACCACCGCAACAAAGGCACAATTAAATAATGACTAACTCCCAAACAAAGCCCGATCGCACTTCCCAACAAACCAAAGAATACAATTGAACCCCAAACTTGCAGCCAGCCGAAGGTAACGTTAGACAGTGACAAAATCCCAAAGAAACTCCCCGGAAAAATGTTCCAAGCATTCAGAAACAGAAACATTCCCGTAGAGAAAACAGCCACTACCAAAGCGTGAACTAATTGGTGACTCCGCAAACCCATTCCCACAGTCAAAGAGGCGATCGCAAAAGCTCCTAAAATAACCCCCTGCACACCGCTAGAAGCTGTTGCTTCCATCCAACACAAACCCGCCAACAAATAACCCTGAGCTCCCATCAATCCAGACAGCCAATACTGTTTTTGCTGGCGAAAACTCCCCGCATCCGTCAAACCGATCGCAGTTCCGAACCCCGCAAACCCAAACAGCAGCACTTCCGGCCCGACAGCGAAAGTGATGTTAGGAATTAATTGCTGCAAACCTTGATTCAGAAAACTGGCAATTTCCGGGCCTATAGGCGAAGCATAGCCCAAAACCAAACCGCCGATCGCCCCCGCAGTTCCACCAACGCCACCGAGTACCATTTCCCAGCCCGTATCCAGAGAAGCTACCACGATTTGGGCGATCGCGCCGAACAGCAAAACCGTCAAATTTGCCGTTTTTTGCGCCCCCGCCACCACTACTTGCCGGCAGAATTCTACAATAGCTTGACCCATTGGGGCGAGCGCGATTTTGCCCTTACTCCTAGCATAAATCTCCTGCAAACGCGCCCGAACATCGCCAGCAGTCGCCGGACGCTGCTGCACATTCGATCGCACCATATCGTCCAACAAATTCGCCAAAGCCGGACTCACAGATACAATGTGGCGCCATCGCAACTCTCCCGTCATCGGATCTTCAATTTCCGCCGGATACTTCCCTGTCAGCAAATGAATGCAAGTCCGCCCCAGCGCATAAAAATCCGTCGCCGGCACCACACCGCCGCCCACAATTTGTTCCGGCGGACTGTATCCGGGCGAAATCAACCGCGTCGAACTCCGAGAATCTTTCCCCCCGGATTCGACACCGCCCATTTGTTTAACTCCCCCAAAGTCGATAGTCACTAATTGCAGTCCGCCCAAACCCTTGCTCAGCAAAACTTGGGGCGATTCCGGGTCTCGCAGCATCAAATTTGAGGGTTTAATGTCGCGGTGAATAATCTGACACCTGTGCAACTCCTCTAAAATTTCCACAGCTTGACTCAGCCAACTAAACACCCATTCCTGCGGACATCCTTGAGGGTGTTCGTCGAGAACCTCTTCTAAAGTTTTGCCGTGAATCTTTTCCATTACCAAACAAGGCAGCCGCTTCGCCGCAGGATTTCCCTCGCCCCCTGCAAAATTTTGCGTTTGGACGTGAAAATAACCGTCAGGATCGACTCTAGGGACGCCTGGGTGCCGCAAAAGTGCCAAAACCCAAGCTTCTTGCTCGAACAGTTTCAGCGCTTTCGGGGCCGTTTCGAGCAAGACTTTCAGGACGCGCTCGGTTTCAGTTTCTGTGTCCCAAACTGTGAAAATCGCTGCAAAACCCCCCGAACCGAGGCTTTGTAGAGGCACGTAGCGATTTTTTAGCCGCAGGGGAGCCCCGCAACTATGACAAAAATTGTTGCCCCAAGTCTGAGGGTAGGGCCTTGGGCAATCTGGATTGATGCAGTGAACGGCTTTTGAAGGGGGGTGAGGCACAACCAGAGTAAAAATGGGACTAAATATCCATACTAGACTTACGCGCAGTTAAGGCAGAAACCAGGTTTTCATCGAGGTTAAATTGCTGTAACGACGGATTTGGTTTGAGAAACGAGCTTGCTCTTGCTGCACAAGCCCTGTCCATATTATGTGGTATCCTGTGGATTTTTGAGTTAGCGGTCTCAGATTCACGGGATTTGAGATTTGAGATTTTGGATTTTGGATTGCTACATACTGAATAACAGTTGAGATCGATCGGGCGATCGCTCTTAACTCCCAACCACAACTTTAGGTATTTCTAACTAATTCCCCCGGCCCCATTACCAATTACCAATTCTGATTTTTAAGTATTAAATTCTTTACATAAACCGTATTGATCCGCTGTTCGGCTCGCTGCACAATATATTTCGATCGCTCAAAATTCCCGCCCCGCTCTGCGATCCCCAGCCTTTCCTCCTGCATCCTTCGCCGCTTGAATTTTATAAGATATGTTACAAATATTTTCGGAATGTAAAGCAAAATAAACAATACTTATGATGATTAAAAGAATATTAAAATTGGATAGTGACACTTTGTTGATATATTTTTAACAGCCTGCGATCGGGCAAAAAAATTAAGCGAATACTAGGAAGCGAGATATGGCTTACGCGCAAACCCAAACTCAATCAAAGGCTGGGTATAAAGCCGGAGTTCAAGACTATAAACTAACGTATTACACGCCGGACTACACGCCGAAAGATACAGATATTTTGGCTGCCTTCCGCGTCACACCGCAGCCGGGAGTTCCCCCAGAAGAAGCAGGCGCTGCTGTGGCTGCTGAATCTTCTACAGGTACATGGACAACTGTTTGGACTGACCTCCTGACCGACCTCGACCGCTACAAAGGTCGCTGCTACGACATCGAACCAGTTCCTGGTGAAGACAACCAATACATCTGCTTCATTGCCTATCCTTTGGATTTGTTTGAAGAAGGTTCCGTCACCAACTTGCTGACCTCTTTGGTCGGTAACGTGTTCGGTTTCAAAGCTCTGCGCGCTCTGCGGTTGGAAGACTTGCGGATTCCCATTGCTTACCTGAAAACCTTCCAAGGCCCTCCTCACGGTATTACCGTTGAGCGGGACAAATTGAACAAGTACGGCCGTCCTTTGCTGGGTTGTACAATTAAGCCCAAATTGGGTCTGTCTGCTAAGAACTACGGCCGTGCCGTTTACGAAGTTCTGCGCGGCGGTTTGGACTTCACCAAAGACGACGAAAACATCAACTCGCAACCGTTCATGCGCTGGCGCGATCGTTTCTTGTTCGTTCAAGAAGCTATTGAAAAAGCCCAAGCAGAAACCGGCGAAGTCAAGGGTCACTACCTCAACGTAACTGCCCCTACCTGCGAAGAAATGATGGAGCGGGCTGAGTTCGCTAAGGAAATCAAAACCCCCATCATCATGCACGACTACCTGACCGGTGGTTTCACTGCAAACACCACCTTGGCCAAATGGTGCCGCCGCAACGGTATTTTGCTGCACATTCACCGCGCCATGCACGCAGTTATCGACCGTCAGAAAAACCACGGTATCCACTTCCGCGTGCTTGCCAAGTGCTTGCGGATGTCCGGTGGCGACCACCTGCACTCCGGTACAGTTGTGGGTAAACTCGAAGGCGAAAAAGGCATCACGATGGGCTTCGTAGACTTGATGCGCGAAGACCACATCGAAGAAGACCGCAGCCGCGGTATTTACTTCACCCAAGATTGGGCCTCCATGCCCGGTGTCATGCCGGTTGCTTCTGGTGGTATCCACATCTGGCACATGCCGGCTTTGGTGGAAATCTTCGGCGACGACTCCTGCTTGCAGTTCGGCGGCGGCACCTTGGGCCACCCTTGGGGTAACGCACCTGGTGCAGCAGCTAACCGCGTTGCTTTGGAAGCTTGCGTCCAAGCTCGTAACGAAGGCCGTAACTTGATGCGCGAAGGCGGAGACATTATTCGCGAAGCTTGCAAATGGAGCCCTGAATTGGCTGTTGCTTGCGAACTGTGGAAAGAAATCAAGTTTGAGTTCGAGGCAATGGATACCGTTTGATGATTTTGGGTTTGAGATTTTAGGTTTTAGGTCGCAAACTTGCTGGGAAGTCTTTATCTTTGAAGAAGATTTACTTGTAAGTTTGCATCCAAAATCTAAAATCCAAAATCTAAAATTTGAGGGAGCTGGGGTCAAAATGGATCTCAAACAAGTTGCGAAAGACACCGCTAAGGTGCTGGCAAGTTACCTAACCTATCAATCCGTGCGGATGGTGGTCGCTCAGTTGAGCGAAACCAATCCTCCTCTGGCAATCTGGTTGAACGACTTTTCCACTAAGGGCAAAATCCAAGATGGAGAAGCTTATATTCAAGAGTTGCTTTTGGAAAATCAAGATTTAGGCTTTCGGATCATGACTGTGCGAGAGTATCTGGCTCACGATGTGACGGAATTTTTGCCAGAAATGGTTTGTACTGGCATTCAACAGGCGAATATGGAACACAGACGCCAGCATTTAGAGCGAACTACGCAACTTAATTGGTCTGTTTCTAGCAGTCATCCTGAAACATCAATAGATTCTGAACCGAATCTGGATAATTTGTCGAGTTAATCGATCGACAAGTGCGATCGAACACACACCTTAGAGATACAAAAATGAAGACTTTACCTAAAGAGCGTCGTTACGAAACTCTGTCCTATTTGCCCCCGCTGACAGACGCGCAAATTGCCAAGCAACTCCAGTACATCCTGGATCAAGGCTACATTCCCGGCGTAGAATTCAACGAAACCTCTGCCGCTGAAATGCGCTACTGGACTCTGTGGAAGTTGCCTTTGTTTGGTGCTCGCAGCGTCCAAGAAATCATGGCTGAAGTTCAAGCTTGCCGTCAAGAAAATCCTACTTGCTACATCCGCGTTATGGGTTTTGACAACGTGAAGCAGTGCCAAGTGCTCAGCTTCATCGTCCACAAGCCGAACACCAGAGGCTACTAAAAAGTATTGGCTGGCTAATCTAACTTTTAGGTTAACAGTCATTGCAGATTGGAGGTGGAGAATTTTCTCTGCCTCTTTTTTTGTGTTTGTACTAAGGACTTTAATCCTTCTTGTTCCTTCTGCTATAGCTTACAAATAGCTTTTAAAACTTGCAGCAACAAAATTGAAGGTTCGGGTTCCATTAAAGTCAGAAAGGGCATTAGCTGATAGGTTGGGGGATTTCCTCTGCGGATATGGACAAACTGATAAAACTCTCCGCTAGTTGCCAGCCCCCAAACAGACTCTTGATATTCTAAACTTTTAGAGGCGTAAGTTAGAAGTTGGGGCAAACCAGCGCGGGGAGCAATTAGACTATTTTTAGATTCTATTACTAAAATCCAAAATGGTATATCAGCGGCAATTTGTTTCTCTTTATTGATTGCTAAAATGTCAAATCTGCCTGTAATAGTTGTGTCTTCATCTTCTATAGTTATGTTAGCAATGTCTTGTTCTAGACTCATCTTGATGGGGCGGCGGTAGAAGCCAGCCAATCGCATTAAGGGAAACGTAGTTAAAGCCTGTACCAGTCCTTCAGAGACTCTTTCCACTGAGAGGTATTCGCGAAAATCGTTGCGGATTTGGGCGAGTTCTAACTGTTCTATCTCTGTTAAGGATTCTAAGGATAAAAAATTTGTGTACGTGTCATTATTAAGCTGCTCTTGGAATTTCAAAAATTGACTGACTTCACCGAGCGTTATATTTTTGGCGTTAATAGTTGTTGTCATATTTTGAGAGGGATTTAAGTTTTAGTTATAATTTTAACATAGACATTGTGGTATGTTAATTTCTTAGTTGTAGGGTTCGTAGCCCTCGAAGATATTTAAATCCGATCGAAAATCTCATAGCGACGCACCATACCTTATTGAAGACCATCGCCATCTATCCTCTCCATCACAATGCCATCAACTATTTCATAACCCCAATTATAGTTGCGGTTGGCAAGCTGTTTTGCCATGTAATATTCTCCTAAATTGCAGAGTTCAACTAACTTTTGATATCCTTCATCTCTTTCTCGCTGCAACCTCTCCCGCCGCAGTTTTTCTCTCTCTTCGTCAGACGGATTTGGTCGCTCTTCTCCCAGCGGATTAATATCGCTAACTCGTTTCATATCAGCCTCATTAAAAAGGGATTGATTCGACTATTTCACCGTCAACTATTTCGTAGCC
Organism: Microcoleus sp. AT3-D2; assembly: GCF_036705715.1. Classification (NCBI taxonomy): domain Bacteria; kingdom Bacillati; phylum Cyanobacteriota; class Cyanophyceae; order Oscillatoriales; family Microcoleaceae; genus Microcoleus; species Microcoleus sp. AT3-D2. The sequence continues at coordinate 125,963 of NZ_JAUBVE010000008.1, forward strand.
CCATTCTGGGTTGGCAGCGATTTGTTTTTCAACAATACTTCGACCGAGAGGAGTTTTGTAAGCTTTTTGCAAAGAGGAAATACTGGGGATTTCGGCAGGGGCGGGCAGCTCTTTTTGTTCGAGTTTTGGCGGTTCAGCAATTGTTTCAGATGTGGAGTGATTTAAGGCCGATTGAGGCGCGATCGCCCCTAACTTCCGCATAACGCTATCCTTGGTGATTGGGGGTTTTTCGTTGAAGGAAGACGGCAGATATGGTGTGTCAACGCCCTGCTGTTTTGCTTTGAGTGCATCATCAGCAAGCCGATCGCACTTTCGCAAAAATCCCTCCCACAAATCTTTGCCCAAAACCGGGTTTCTCAAGTCAGCACGGGCTTTAGAGACTGCTGCTTCCAGCGGTTCGCCTTTGTGCACGTAATACTGAATTCGCTCCTCTTCAAAAGCAGGATAAGGCACTTCCGGCTCGATTTCCCAATCCCGCTGGAATTTCTGACTTTCTCCTAAAGGGATTCCGGCGATAAATTCATCCCAAAAAGTCGAGGTTAAGCCTTTTGTCATGCTGTCAATAATTTTAAATGCCCATCCAGAAGGATTGCCAAATCCTAAATTACGCTCTTGAGCATATCCTTCTAAAGCTCGCTGAAAGTTGTGCAGTTGTTCTTGAGAATTCCAAGGGCCGCTAAATCGGTAATGAGGCGTGACAGCAACGGCTATTTGCTGGCGGGGTTGCCCGAAATATTTGTCGGTTTTAACTACATGATTTGGGGGTGATGTTTCGCGGCAGGTTTCAACAGGGTGATTGTGACTTTCGCGGCTTATCTGTGTTATGATATCTGGCGGATTCGGTGTCCAAAAGTTATTGAGTTTTTCCTCGAAAGCGTCAATGTCCGCCCAGAGTTCTAGGGTGTCCGTGTTAGGATTTGTTAATTTTTCTTTCAGGAGCGATCGTACTTTAAGTTGCTGTCTCGCTAATTCCTGTTCTTCCTGATTTAAACCAGTGGCTTTTTCTATTTCTGCGCTGTTAGTTTTCACCCATTCGCCGGAGTAGGAATGTTGTGCTTGCCATTGCAATAATTGGCACAGAAAAATACTGGCTGTGACTCCGCCAGTGATTTGGGCTAGTTTGGGATAGTAGATGGCGGGGTTTCCTAGATTTCCTAAAAATATTCCTATTTTCATTTTTTATATTCCTAATTCCCTTGAATAGTAGGGTGCTCTTCGGCGCACCTTACCTCGACTAAACTAGCATTGAGAAACTTAATCTTTTCTTTAAACTTTTGTCTATTCCTGACTGAATGGAGTTTCTAGAGGAAAGACGGGGATCGCATATTTGATCGCCTGATTGACAGGACTGAGTTAAACGTAATAATAAATTATTTACTGTACAGATCCTCCCAAAATGAATCCAGAACGCCAAGAGGCTTATTTGAACTTAATCGAGCGAGTGCTTACTTGCCCCAACGGCCAAGAACCAGAGGTTTTGAGTTCGTGTTCCGATTTAATTGATGCGGGATTTGTGCAAATGCTAATCCAGATATCGGCTTCAATGGCCCGCGAAGGTGACGAAGATACTGCTAATTTTTTAGTGCAACTTGCTCGTTTGCTGGGGAAATCTTTGGGTTTGTCGCCGGATTTGGTGCCGGCTGGGTACAGTAGTGCACAGGGGTAGAGAAAAAGTGCGTTAGCGAAGCCCTCGAAGAGGATCGCCTCGTTGTATCATGTTTTGAGAAATGAGGGCGATTCCCTACCCTTCGGGATAGCTTCGCCTCACCTACTTTTTAAATGCAGCGATGGCTTTACAGTTTATATTCGAGAGGCTCGCAAAAATCATCCACCCCAGTTTTAAATACATAAATAATCACCGACGTTACCAAAATATCAGGGCAAATTTTTGCGGCAACTAAATCTCTAAATGCTGCATTCAATTGTCCGTTTGTCAACTCTTCTTTAACCTCTGATTTGCAGATAGCAACGCGGCATCTTTTGGCTAATCCGTCTAACCAATTTTCTGATATATTCGGTTCTTGTCCGGCTTGAATTGCTAGAGATATCGCTGCATCTTCGATGTTACCTTCGCAATCTTCGATTGCGTCTAGGGCTTTTAGGGCTTCGGGATATTCGGCTAATTGCGAGCGAAATTGGGCAATTTGTTGTGAGGTAATAATCACCATATTATTTTCCTGGGCTCTCTGTTGGTGGGATAAGTTTAGCAATTAAAGTTGCTATTATAGCATTTTTTTTGAGGTTGGGATTGATTGTTTGAATTTTATCACTGGTGCAATAGTTCAATGTGGTTTCAACCCCCGTCTCATAGCGGAGTCCGACGAGGGTTGAAACCCCGGCCTCATAGCTGAAGTCCTCTCAAGAGGACTGATGAGAAGGATTTAAAAGCTAATTAATCATGTTCAAAATGTCATCCTTAATTAACATTTTGTACCTCTTCAGTCCTCTTTTAGAGGACATTCGCTATGAGACATCGGTTTCAACACCTGGCGGACTTGGAGATAAACTATTGATTAACATTTTGTACCTCTTTAGTCCTCTTTCAGAGGACATTCGCTATGAGACAGGGGTTTCAACCCCAGGCGGACTATGGGACTAACGACAAATCTTGATGATCGCCTTTTCAACCTCTGGCGGACTATCCGACTGACGACGAATCCCAGCAATTGTTGCTACAATCAAAAAAACCAACCGCCTCAAAATGTCACCAATGTTGGATAGAATATGGCGATTCCTCAAACAATTAATTCAGCGGGTGCTCCGCACTTCTCTACAGCATTTTAACCCACCCTTACGCCCCCTTGGTAAGGAGGAGAACAAGAAGGATCAAATCTTTCTTCCAGCCTTAGCAAGGGGGGACAGAGTGGGCTCCTCCAACTTTGACTGATGCGGAATACGAGGCGAAGTTGATGGAATTTATCGAAGGGGTGAATGAGGGCTGGGGAAGAGGGGATGTTGCGAGATTCTTAATCGCAAAACGCATTAAAAATGGTGATTTGGCAGCTTGGTTGCGGAGGTTTGGCGATCGATTTTTGCAGGGCGGGGGCGGGCACGGGGGCATCGCCGCTACGGATGCGGTGGTATCGCTTGAGGTAATAAGCAATGTGATTTAGTGAATTTTAAAAGGGAGATATCCTCCTCTAACAAACTTTTAGAATTCATCAGATTATCCTGAAGCCTATAACAATTGGGGCGTTAGCCTGGGTATTTTAGGATTGTTTGAACAAGAGAGTGTCTCCTATGACAAAGCCTTATAAATCAAACCAGATTACCACTTTTATCTAAAAACCGGATAATAAAACTTAAAAAATTAGGAATTATATAAGGGTTAATTCTTCGTCAAAACTGAGATATTGCACCATTATCAATAACTCTTATATGGGCTGGTTATCCTGCCCAACCCTACTCCTTACCCGAAAATCTACTATTTGTGAAACAAGCCGGAAAACCTATTCTAGAGAATGGTGCAACATATGATTTAAAACACACATTATCAATAAAATGGCGCTAAAATAGATTAATCGGCGATTGAAATCGCTTCTACACATACAACAAAGTCCGTCTGCGCGGACTAAAGAGAGGAAAGATAAGAAAATGACAACCATTATTTTAAACTTAGATACTGTCGAACTAACAGATGAACAGTTTTACCGTTTATGCCAGATAAATCGAGATTGGCAATTTGAACGGACACCTAAAGGAGAAATCATTATTATGTCACCAGTAGGCGGAGTCAGCGGCAATCGAAAAGCCTATTTAATTACAGATTTGGGCTTGTGGAACCGTAAAATGCAGCTAGGGAGAGTGTTTAGTTCTTCTACAATTTTTCGCTTACCTAATAATGGCTATCGATCGCCTGACGTGGCTTGGGTTAGCTTAGAAAGATGGTCTGCTTTAACAGCAGAAGAACAAGAGAAATTCCCGCCAATTTGTCCTGATTTTGCCATTGAATTGCGATCGCGCCCAGACCCCCTGCGGCCGCTTCAGGAGAAAATGCAGGAGTATCTAAACAACGGTTTACGCTTGGGTTGGTTAATTAATCCTCTAGACGAAAAAGTGGAGATTTATCGCCCTTCTCGCGAAGTAGAGATTGTACAATTTCCTGTAAGTTTATCGGGAGAAGATGTCTTGCCCGGATTTGTTCTTAATTTGCCGATGATTTGAACGGGAATTAGGAATCGGCGATTGAAATCGCTACTACACAAACAAAGTCCGCGCAACGCGAGACTAAAGATTAGATTAAATTTTTCCTGTTTCCAATTGTATTCTCTTCGGACAAATATCATCATCGTACCAACCAGTCAAAGCCACCGCCAAAGCATCCGCCGCATCGTCGGGTTTCGGAATGTAACCCAACTCCAACTCCCGCGCCACGGCCTCTTGCACTTCGGACTTATCTGCATTACCCCGGCCGGTCAAAGCTTGCTTAATTTGAGCCGGCGTAAACTCGAATAACGGCACTCCACGCTGCGCCAATACTAGGGTCAAAACGCCCCGCGCTTGCGCTACAAGTATGGTATTTCCCATCTTGTAAAAGAACAGTTTTTCGGCAATTGCTAGATCAGGTTTAATCTGTTCAATTACCTCGTGCAAATCGTCGTAAATTGTTTTCAAGCGCTGTCCCATTTCCTGTTTTGGCGTTGTTTGTATGACGCCGCAATCAATCATGGAAACGCTGTTTTTATCTTGTTTGCCGGGGACAATTTGACAGGAAATTGCCCCGTAGCCAAGATTTGCTAAGCCCGGATCTAATCCTAAAATTCGTTTTTCCATTGCCAGAATTAGTAATTGGAAATGGGGAATTAGGTATGAAAATTTGGGAAGGTTTCATCACCACCAATTACCAATTACCAATTACCAATTACCAATTACCCCTCAGTTGTTTCTAGGCCGAATACCCGATCGAACACTTTAGTCACTTTATACCCCGAATCTATTGATTCTAGCGGGTCTTTCCGCAACCGGTGCCGCAAACACAGAGTCATCACCCGGCGAATATCGTCCACTGTGACCTCTGTGCGGCATTCCAAAGCCGTGAAAGCTTTCGCAGCCCGATTTGTGACCAAATCGCCCCGCAGCCCGTCTACGTCCAATTCCGCGCAAACTTGGGAGATTTTTACTCGCAAATCTCGATCGATAGTTACCGATTTCAACCTTTCCTGAGCTTCCACCAACTTCTGCTGCATATCATCTTGTTCGTGCTGATATTTCGCGAGAAACTCCGGCGGATTTTGGTCAAAACTCGATCGCTGTTCGACAATTTCCACTCTTAAATTCGGGTCTTTTACAGTCCGAATTTCTGCGTGCATCCCGAATCTGTCGAGCAACTGCGGCCGCAATTCTCCTTCTTCTGGATTCCCGGAACCGATGAGAATAAATTTAGCCGGGTGGCGGATCGAAATGCCTTCTCTTTCAACAGTATTCCAACCGCTGGCGGCGGAGTCGAGCAAAACATCGACTAAATGATCGTCGAGCAAATTGACTTCATCAACGTACAGAATGCCGCGGTTAGCTTTAGCTAAAAGGCCGGGTTCAAAAGCTTTAACTCCTTCCGACAAAGCTTTCTCGATGTCGATCGTACCGCAAACTCGGTCTTCGGTAGCGCCCAGAGGTAAATCTACCATTTGGACTTTCTTGCGGGCGATTTTAATGTCAGTTTGAGATAAAGTGCGATCGCGCACCTCGTCGCTCATCAAATCCGGATCGGTGGGATGACTGTTAAAAGGATCGTCAGCCACCACCTCAATTTCTGGCAGCAAGTCAGTGAGGGCGCGGATTGTGGTAGATTTGCCAGTACCTCGATCGCCCATAATCATCACCCCGCCAATTTTGGGATCGATGACATTCAACAGCAGCGCCAGTTTCATCTCCTCCTGGCCAACAATTGCAGTGAAGGGAAAAACAGCGCGGCGGGCTGCGGTAGCGGTAACAGTTGGCACAGTACCCGCATTTAGGGTATTGCTGACTTCGGCAGTAGGACTCACAGGATAACTCAAAATATAATAATTGCTTGTTTATTGTAGGGGATAAAGGATTGTCTGGGGCGATCGCACTTGTAGGGTATGGTTCCCACAGAGCACTGAGCCCCTTTAAAACCTAAGCGCCACGTAGATTTGCGCGGATCCTCCTGCCCACCTCACAAGAGTTTGAAGCAACATCACCAAGTACATTAAATGCGGGTAGCTTTCAAATTTTGGGCGATCGGCAACCCTAATGTAAACTTATGTAACGATTCACCGCGCTTCGCATAAAAACCTTAAGTTCCCCCAGATAGATAATTAAGAGCATTTTCAAGCAACTATTTTTCAGGGGTAGTAAGTAGTCAGACACAATTAATTACACAAATACATAGTAGAATGATATTTCCGGCAAAATTATGAGTTAATTACAGT